>JAFAKB010000052.1 GCA_019235885.1 Candidatus Eremiobacterota bacterium
TACGACGTTTCGCGTCCGAGCCGAACCGCATCGCGTCCGTGCGCGCGGCGCGCGGCGTTGATCCCGGCGATCAACCCTTGCGCCGCCGCTTCCTCGTATCCGCTCGTTCCGTTGAGTTGCCCGCAGTGAAAAAGTCCTTGTATTCTATGCGTTTCGAGTGAGGCGTCGAGCTCGATCGGCGAGACGAAATCGTATTCGACCGCGTATCCGGCGCGCAGCACGACGACCTCGGAAAACCCCGGCAGCGTCTGCAGCATCGCGAGCTGCACGTCGGCGGGAAGCGACGTGGAGAAGCCGCCGACATAGAAGGTCGGCTCGTCCCACCCTTCGGGCTCGACGAAGATCTGGTGCGTCGGGTTGTGCGCGAACTTGACGACCTTGTCTTCGATCGACGGACAGTAGCGCGGCCCGATCCCGCGGATCAGGTCCAGGCCGTACAGCGGCGAGCGGTGCAGGTTCTCGCGCACCAGCGCGTGCGTGCGTTCGCTGGTGTCGACGATCCAGCACGGCAGCTGGGGGCCCGCGAACGCGCGCGGGCTGCGGTACGAGAACGGCAGCGGGGTCGCGCTCGGATGCTGCTCCTGCATCGCGGCGAGGTCCAGCGTGGTGCGGTCGACGCGCGGCGGCGTCCCCGTCTTCAGCCGGGCCAGCGGGAAGCCGAGCGCCGCGAGCGCGGCCGAGAGCCCGTGCGCGGGCGGCTCGCCGAAGCGCCCTTCGTCGCGCACCTCGTCGCCGCGGAAGGTCTTGCCGCCCAGGAACGTCCCCGTCGCCAGCACGACGCTGCCCGCGCGCAGCGTGCGGCCGTCGCCGAGCCTCACGCCGCGCACGGCGCCGGTCTCGACGAGGAGCCCCTCGGCCATCCCGGCGACGATCGCGAGGCCGCGCTGCGCGCGCAGCGTGTCGCGGGCGACCCGCGCGTAGGCGGGCTTGTCGGCGAGCGCGCGCAGCGCCCGCACCGACGGGCCCTTCGACTCGTTGAGGAAGCGCGCGTGCAGCGACACCCGGTCGGTGATCTGCGCCATCGCGCCGCCCAGCGCGTCGATCTCGCGGACGAGCTGGCCCTTGGCGCTGCCGCCGATCGACGGGTTGCACGCGAGCGTGCACAGCCGGTCCGGATCGCCGGTCACCAGCAGCGTCTCGGCGCCGAGCCGTGCGGCAGCGAGCGCCGCCTCGAATCCGGCGTGGCCGCCGCCGACGACGATCACCGCTGCGTCGTGTGAAGAGATGCTGGACATCGAACGCCGCCCATCGTAGCACGCCCGCGCGCGGCGCACCAGAAAATCAGGCGCCGTTCCGGCGTTTCTTCAGCGCGCGAAGCGGACGTAGAGCGCGGCGTCGTCGTGACCGCTCGGCGACCACAAGCGTTCGCGCAAGATCGCTTCGAGCGTGAAGCCTGCGCGTTCGGCGACCGCACGGCTCGGTTTGTTCTCGACCGACGCGTACAGCTCGAGCCGGTGGATGCGATGGCGCAACAACGCGCGCTCGGCGGCGGCGCGCACGGCGCGCGTCATGATGCCGCGCCCGCCGAACACCGAGCCGAGCCAGTATCCGAGCGCGGCGACTTCGTGCTCGCGGTTGACGTCGTGGATGTCGACCGCGCCGGCGAAGTCTTCCTTGACGACGATCGCATAGCATTCGCCGCGGTCGAGCGCGCGCCGTTCTTCGACCGTCGCGATGAACGCGCGCGCGTCGTCGGCCGTTCGCCCGCGTTCGACCCACGGCAGCCAGCGCGCCATGCGTTCGCGGTCGCGCTCGGCGTGCTCGGCGATCGCGTCGGCGAAGCCGGAATGAATCGGAATCAGCTCGATCTCGTCGTCGATGCGAATCACGGCAGGATCGTGCGCCGGGCGAGCGAGCGATCCTGCCGCTGCTCAGCGCGCGCGCTCGCGCTCGAGCAGCGCGCGCTTGCGTTCGAGCCCCCAGCGGTAGCCGGCCAGGCTGCCGTTTTCGCGGACCGCGCGGTGGCACGGGATCGCGACCGCAAGACGGTTCGCCGCGCACGCCGCGCCCGCGGCTTGCGCGGCCTGCGGACTGCCGGCGGCGCGCGCCAGCGCGGCGTACGAGACTGGCTCGCCGGGCCGCACCGCGCGCAACGCGTTCCACACGCGGCGCTGAAACGCCGTGCCGCGCACGTCGAGCGGGAGCGCGAACGGCGTCGCCGGATCGTCGACCAATGCGACGACCGCGTCCAGCGTTTTGCGAAGCGCGTCGTCGTCGCGCGCGCGGTCCGCGTTCGGAACGTCGCGCGCGAGCGCGCTCAGCACCGCGTCGTCGTCGTCACCGAGCTCGATCGCGCACACGCCGCGCTCCGTCGTCGCGACGAGGACGCGCCCGAGCGAGCACGCGGCGATCGCGTACGTCACGCGCTCGCCGCGGCCGCCGGCGCGATAGCGCGTCGGCGTCATCCCGAGCGCCGAAGCGTCGTACGAACGGCTCGCCGAGCCGAACCCGGCGCCGTGAATCGCCGCGGTAACGGTCGAGCCTGATTTGAGGTGCGCGCGAAACCGTTCGGCGCGCTGCGCGCGCGCGTACTCGCCCGGCGTGACGCCGACGATCTTCCGAAACAGCCGCTGAAAATGAAACCGGCTCAGCCCGACCGCGCTCGCGACCGTTGCGAGCGGCGGCGCGTCGTCGGCGGCGAGCAGCGCGCAGGCGCGCTCGATCAGCCGCACGCGGTCGGCGTCGGCGGAGACGTCGTCGGGCGCGCAGCGCTTGCACGGCCGAAAGCCGGCGCTCTCGGCCGCCGCCGGGTCGCCGAAGGCGAGGACGTTGCGGCGCGCCGGCGTGCGCGAGGGGCAGCCGGGCCGGCAGTAGACGCTGGTCGTGCGCACCGCGAAGACGAAGCGGTCGTCGCGTTCGCGGGCTCGCACCGTCTCCCAGCGCGCGTCGTCGATCTGTTCCATGCTCGTCATGCTAGCGCCGCGAGAACACGCGCGCGCCCCGAACGTTGCGCCGGCATCCCGGCGTGCGGCCCTACTTCCCGATGCAGAAGCGCGCGAAGACGCCGTCGAGCACCGCCTCCGTCGCCGCGGCGCCGGTGAGCTCGGCGAGCGCGCCCACCGCCGCCAGCAGCTCCGGCGCGAGCAGATCGACCGGTTCGCCGGCGGCGAGCGTCGCTTTTGCGTAGCCGAGCGCCTCGCGCGCGCGAGCGACGGCGTCCGCCTGTCGCGCCGAGGCCAAGTGCGGGCGCGCCAAGTCGAACGCTTCGCCGTGCCAGCCGGAAGCCGCGATCGCGCGCCGCACCGCTTCGAGCGTGGGCGGATCGTAGACGCTGCCCGAGATCGCGTCTTGCTCGGCGTCCTCGCGCGCGTCGTAGCCGGCCGTGCCGAGGTCGCGCTTGTTGAACAGCACGACGCGCGGGCGCGCGCGCGTGCGCTCGAGGACGGCGCGCGCGTCGGCGTCGAGCGAACGCGAGCCGTCGACCACGACCAGCGCGACCGCCGCCGCCTCGAGCGCGCGGCGCGCGCGTTCGATTCCGATCCGCTCGAGCGCGTCGTCGCTCGCGCGCAAGCCCGCGGTGTCGAGCACGCGCACCGGGACGCCGTCGACCGCGAACGACTCTTCGATCACGTCGCGCGTCGTGCCGGCGAGCTCCGAAACGATCGCGCGCTCTTCGCCGAGCAGCGCGTTGAGCAGCGAGGACTTTCCCGCGTTCGGCGGGCCGACGATCGCCAGCGAGAGCCCCTCGCGCACCAACCGCCCGCGCTCCCAGTCGCGCACCAGTTCCTCGAGGACCGCGTCGACCCGGTCGACGACCGCGCGCACGCGCTCGCGCGCCGGCTCGGGGACTTCGTCGGGGTAGTCGATCGCGCCGGCGAGCTCTTCGAGCACCGCCGACAGCTGCGCGCGCGCGTCGTCGGCGGCGGCGCGCAGCGCGCCGGCCAGGTTCGCTTGCGCGGCGCGCGCGGCGGCGCGCGACTCGGCGTCGATCACGTCGGCGACCGCTTCGGCCGCGCTCAGGTCGAGCTTACCGTTGAGAAACGCGCGCCGGGTGAACTCGCCGGGCGCCGCGGCGCGCGCGCCGGCGTGCAGCAGCGCGCGCAGCGTCTCGCGCGCGACGACCGGCGAACCGTGCACGTGCAGCTCGACGACGTCCTCGCCGGTGACGGTGCGCGGCGCCTCCATCGCGAGCGCGAGCCCGCGGTCGATCACCGCCCCGCCGGCGTCGAGGATCTCGCCGTACGTCGCGACGCGGTCGCGCAGCGGCTTGCCGGAACGAAACACGCGCGCGGCGACCGCACGCGCCTCGGGACCGCTGCAGCGAACGATCGCGATCGCGCCGCGCCCGGGCGGCGTCGCGATCGCCGCGATCGTGTCCGTCGTCGTTACGCTACTCCGGCTGTTCCGCTTTCGGAAAGACCACCAATCGCCGTTCCGGCTCGACACCTTCTGATTCGGTGCGCACGAACGGCGAGTCGGCCAGCGCGAGGTGCACGATCTTGCGTTCCGAGGGCAGCATCGGCTCGAGCTTGATGGGCTTGTTCTCGCGCACGACGCGCTCGAGCGTCGCGAGCGCGAGCGTCTTGAGCTGGTCGGCCCGGCGCGCGCGGTAGCCTTCCGCGTCGATCGTGTAGTAGCGGCGGTTGTTGCGCACGCCAGCGTTGATGATGTTGTTGTAGATCAGGTTGAGCGCTTCGAGGGTCTTCCCTTCGCGCCCGATCAGCGAGGCCAGCCGCGGTCCGCGCACCTCGAAGTACTCGCCCTCGCTGCGCGCGATGTAGACGATCTCGACGTCGTCGAGCCCCATCTTGGCGAGGATCTCTTCGAGCAGCGCGCGCGCCGGCTGGGCGGCTTCCGGCACCGGCGAGGGCTCGACGTCGGCCATCGGGCGCGCGTCGCGCGGCGGCCCGCTGCGCCGCGGCCGGCGTTCGCCGCCGCCGGATGCGCTGGGGCCGCGCTTGTCGAGCGTGCGGCCCGCGCGCCGCCGCTGTCCGTGGCCGCGCCGGCGGCCGCCTTCGTAGTCGTCCATCGTCCTTTTCGCTTGAGTTCGGTGAGGAGCGCCTTCGCCGCAGCCCGCCGTCAGCGCCGCGCGCGCTTCTTGGGACGGTAGGCCCGCTTCCCGTTCGTCGCGGCGGCGCTGTTCCCGGCCTTCTTGGCCGGCTTGTCGGTGCCGGGCTGGCTCGCGATCGCCGCCGCGGCCGCCGCGGCTTCGGCTTGCAGGGCGACGCGGTTCGGACCGATCAGCCCGTAGCGGCGGAACATGAGGTACTGCTGCGCGACCGTGAACACGTTCGAGGCCAGCCAGTAGATGTACAGCGCAGACGCCCACTGGTACTTGAAGCCGAAGAACGCGATCATCGCGGGCGAGACGACCGCCATGATCTTCTGCGTCTGCGCCTGCTGCGGATCGGTCGACGGCGGGCTGCCGTAGCGGACCGTGAAGTACATCGAGACGACGTAGAGCAGCAGCAGGAAGACGTCCGGAACCGCCAAGCTGCTGGCGAAAACGTGCGGGAACTTCTCCGAGAGCGCCGAGCCGATCCACAGCCAGTGCTCGCCTTTGAACGAGTTGATCTGGCCTTGGATCGCCCAGTACAACCCGATCAGGATCGGGAACTGGATCAGCATCGGCACGCAGCCGGCGAGCGGATTGACCTTGTGCTCTTTGTAGAGCGCCATGATCGCCGCGTTCTGAGCCTGCGGATCGTTCTTGTGCTTGGCCTGAAGCTGCTTGATCAGCGGCTGGACTTTCTGCATCTCCGCCATCGAGCGGAACTGCATGTCCGAGAGCGGCCACAGCACGATGCGCACGAGCAGCGCGAGCGCGATCAGCGCCCAGCCGTACGACGGAATCACCAGGTGGATGAACGTGAGGACCTGGCCGAGCGCGTGGACCAGCGGGTCGAAGAAGGGGTTCGCGGCGAGCAGCACGAGCGTCAGGGGGCCTTTCGGATGAGAGTCGGCCGGGGAGGGACCGGATCGTAGCCGCCCGGACACCACGGACCGCAGCGGGCCAAACGGTGCATCGCAAGCGTACCGCCGCGGAGAAGACCGTGTTTCTCGATCGCCTCCGCCGCGTACTCCGAGCAGGTCGGCCGGAACCGGCAGGCCGGCGGGAGGAGCGGAGAGACGAGCACCTTGTAGAGGCGCAGCGCGCCGAGCGCCGTCCGACGGGCGATCATGCGGCCGCCGGCCGGAAGACGCGCGCGATCTCGGCCACGAGCGCCTCGAAGCCCAGCTCCCCGGCACCCGGCCGGGCGATGAAGACGACGTCGCGCCACGGCGGCGCGCCGAGCGGATAACGGTCGAGGACGGCTTTGATCCGGCGGCGGAGGCGGTTGCGGACGACGGCCCCGCCGACGGCGCTGCCGACCGTGACGCCGACCCGCGTCCGGCGCCGGCCCTCGGCGACGAAGCAGGTCAGATAGCTTCCGGCGTGCCGCTTGCCGCGCCGCGTCACGCGGGCGAAGTCGCCGCGCCGCTTGAGTGAGTCATAGGCTCGCATTTCAGGGCGGACCGCAGCGCAGCGAGGACCGCGAAAGGTTCGGCGTCAGCCGAACCCACTAGACGGTGAGGCGGTGGCGGCCCTTCTTGCGCCGCGCCGCCAGGACGCGCCGGCCGTTCTTCGTAGACATGCGTTCGAGGAAGCCGTGGACGCGCTTGCGGCGCCGGTTGTGCGGCTGATAGGTCCGCTTCACGAGGGAGTTCTCCTGGATGGGTGGATCGCCGGACCGTCGCCCGGCGGTGCGACAAGACAGTATACGGGTCCGCCGGGGGGAGCGTCAAGGTAAAACGGGCCAGCTGCGAAACGTTCCTCGCTTGTCCACAGCTGGGGAGAAGCCTGTGGACGAGTCCCGGCCGAAACGCGCCGCCGAGCCACGTACGGCGCGGGTTTCGGCGCCAATCCGTGCTTGTGGGAAAGCCGTGGAAACGCGCGATCCGCCTCGTCGGTACGGAGCCGAACCGACTGTGGATAAGTGGACAACTAGGGGGAAAACGCCGCAGGAAGCCACCCCCGCCGGGCCAATGCCCATCGCTCATTCTCCCCCGGCGCGTCTCGGCTCGCCGGCTCGGACCATGCGGCAGGTTAACGGCATGCATCAAACCAGCACGGCGACAGCACCCCAAGATCTTTGGACCGCGGCGCTCGAGCGGCTCGAGCCGCGCTACAACAAACCGGTCTTCGAGATGTGGCTGAAGCCGATGCGGCTGGTCGACCTGACCCCTTCCGAGATCGTCCTCGCGGTCCAGACGACGTTCGCCCGCGACTGGGTCGAGAACCGGCTGAAGCTCGACATCACCGCCGTCCTGCACGAGCTGCTCGGCGCGGAGATCTCGCTGCGCGTCGTCGTCGATCCCGGCAGCGCGACGCAGACCCCGGCGACCGCCGTCGCCCCCGCAACCAAGCCGGCAGCCTCCGACGACTTGCGGGTCGGCCACCTCAACGCGCGCTACACCTTCGACGATTTCGTCATCGGCAACTCGAACCGGTTCGCGCACGCCGCGGCGCAAGCGGTCGCCGAAGCGCCGGCGATGGCGTACAACCCGCTGTTCCTGTACGGCGGCGTGGGGCTTGGCAAGACGCATCTGATGCACGCGATCGGGCACCGCGTCCTGGAGCGCAACCCGAGCGCGAACATCGTGTACGTCTCCTCCGAGAAGTTCACCAACGAGTTCATCATCGCGATCAAGAACAACCAGACGGTCGAGTTCCGCAACCGCTACCGGCACGTCGACGTGCTGCTGATCGACGACATCCAGTTCCTCGAGGGCAAGGAGCAGACCCAAGAGGAGTTCTTCCACACCTTCAACTCGCTGCACGAGGCGCAAAAGCAGCTCGTTATCTCCAGCGGCCGGCCGCCCAAAGAGATTCAGACCCTCGAGTCGCGCCTGCGGTCACGCTTCGAATGGGGGCTGTTGACCGACATCCAATCGCCGGACGTCGAGACGCGCGAGGCGATTCTGCGCAAGAAGGCGGAGTCCGAAAAGATCGGCGTTCCCTCCGAGGTCACCTCGTTCATCGCCAAGGTCATTCCCTCGAACATCCGCGAGCTCGAGGGCGCCCTCATTCGCGTCGTCGCCTTCGCCTCGCTCAGCCAATCGCCGATCACCATCGAGCTTGCCGCCGACGTCCTCAAGAACGTCGTCGGCCAGACGCCGACGCGGCGCGTCACCGTCGCCCTCATCAAAGACAGCGTCGCCAAAGAGTTTGGGCTCACCGTCAAGGAGCTC
>JAFAKB010000053.1 GCA_019235885.1 Candidatus Eremiobacterota bacterium
TCGGCGGTCTCACCGGACTGCGACATTGCGATCGTGAGGGTGCGGGCGTCCATCGCGCGGTCGCCGTAGCGGAACTCGCTGGCCAGCTCCATCTCGACCGGAATCTTGCAGAGCGCGCGCATCAGGTACATGCCGACCATGCCGGCATGGTACGCCGTGCCGCAGCCGGTGATCGAGATCTTCGTCATCGCGCGCAGCACGATCTCGTCGATCTTCAGCTCGCTCGCGAGCTGGACGTCGTGGCTCTCGTCGATCCGGCCCGCCAGCGTCTCTTTGACGACGTTGGGCTGCTCGAAGATCTCCTTGAGCATGAAGTGCTTGAAGCCGGCCTTCTCGGCCGAGGTCGCGTCCCACGCGACCTGCTGCACCTCGCGCTCGACCGGCGCGCCGTCGAACGCCGTCAGCGTGTAGCCGTCGCTCCCGACGTCGACCACCTCGCCCTCCTGCAGGACGACGATCTTCTTGGTGTACTGCAGCATCGCCGGAATGTCCGAGGCGACGAACATCTCGTGCTCGCCGAGCCCCACGATCAGCGGCGTCGCGCCGTTGCGCGCGAAGACCAGCCGGCTCGGCGCGTCCGACGAAATCACGCCGAGCGCAAACGCTCCGCGGACTTGCGCGAGCGTCCGGCGGACCGCTTCGACGACGTCGCCCTCGTAGTGGGTCTCGATGAGGTGCGCGAGCACTTCGGTGTCGGTCTCGGAGGTGAAGACGTGCCCGTCGGCGAGGAGCTGCGCGCGAAGCGGCGCGTAGTTCTCGATGATCCCGTTGTGGACGACCGCGAAGCGGCCGCTGCAGTCCATGTGCGGGTGCGCGTTCGCGTCGGACGGCCGGCCGTGCGTCGCCCAGCGGGTGTGGCCGAGGCCCGTGGTGCCGTGCAGCGACTCGCCGTTCCGCAGCCGCGCCGCAAGATTCGAGAGCTTTCCTTCAGCCTTCGAACCGGTCAGCTTTCCGCCGGCGTCGATCACCGCGATCCCGGCCGAGTCGTAGCCGCGGTACTCCAGGCGCCGTAGCGACTCCATGATGATCGGAACGCTGTCCCGCTTCCCGATATAACCGACGATCCCGCACATGGTGCTTGCTTATTTGATCCCTTCGCGCGTCCTCTTGTAGGGGATTTTGCCGAGGCGCACTTCGTTGAAGGCAGTCGAGACGGGCTTGTTCGGGTTGACGCGCTCGGTGAGCGGCGGCGCACCGTTGTTCAACTGCTTGGCGCGCTTGGTCACGACGTTGACCAGGGAGAACTTCGAGTCGACGTGGCGGAGCAGTCCGTCCAGGTCGCCGAATACGCTGTCGCTCATGATGGTTAGCTGTCTTCCAGTTCCTTGAGTTTGGTTTCGGGGTAGCGGTGGATGCGGTACCGTTCGGCCCGCACGATCGATTCGAGGTCGTCCACCGCCAGCTGCGGCTTCGCTTCTTCGTTCACGACCAGGTAGTCGAAGCGGTGGACGTAGGTGAACTCGTCGTGCGCGATCTCGAGCCGCGCGGCGATCTGTTCGTTGGTTTCGGTGCGCCGCGCCTCGAGCCGCGAACGCAGGTGCGAGAACTTGTCGGGGACGATGAAGATCAGGACGGCGTCGGGAAACTGCGACTTGATCGCGAGGGCCCCGTTGACTTCCGGCTTCGAGACGACGTCGTACCCGGCACGCAGCGCCTCGTCGATGAACGAGCGCGGGGTGCCGTAGAGGTTCCCGTTGTACGCCCGGTACTCCAGAAACTCGCCGCTCTGCAGCCTGCGCTCGAACTCCGCCCGGTCGAGAAAGAAGTAGTCGATCCCCTCCCGCTCACCCGGCCGCGGTTCCCGCGTCGTCGCCGAGACCGAGTAGAGAAGCCGTTCGTGGCGAGCCTTGAGGCCCTCCACCAACGTGTCTTTCCCCGCGCCCGACGGGCCCGACACGACGAACATGAGACCGGGCCCGGTCAGAACGACGTCCTCCTCTACTGACGGCTCAAACACGGACAAATACGGAGGGGGCCGGAAAGCACCTCCCTCCTTGGACGAACTCAGAGCAAGCTCTTGACCACCGACTGGATCTTGATCCGCCGCGCCGCGGCCGAGCTCGAGCGCGCGCTGAAGGGCGCGCGCCTGGCCGACGCCGGCCTGCTCGACGACGGCCGGATCGCGCTGCGGTTCACCCTTCGACAGGCTCGCGGCGACGAGCGCAAGGGCGGCCCGGCGACCCTGGCGGTCGACGCGTTCGGCTCGCCGCCGCTCGTGACCCTCGAGGACGCCGAGCTCGGGGTGGCCGCCGACCCCGGCTGGCTGCGGGCGGCCGGCACGACGCTGCGCGGGATGCGCCTGAGCGGGGTCCAGGCCCGGCGCGGCGACCGGGTGCTGGCGCTCTCGTTCGAAAGCTCGTCGCGGTTCGGGGTGACGAGCGAGTCGCGGCTGGTGCTGGAGCTGGTCCCGCGCTTCGGCAACGTCGTGCTGTTGCGCGACCGGGTCGTGGTCGCGGCCGCGAAGCAGTTCTCGCCGGCGGAGAACGAGGCGCGCGCGGTGCAGGTCGGGCTGCCGTACGAGGCGCCGCCGCTCCCCGAGCACCAGCTGCCCCGGCTCCTCGCCCGGTCGGTCACTGCCGAAGCTGAAACGGACGTCGACGAACGTGCGCGCGCCCTGCTGGCGGCGGCGGAGGCCGCGGCCGACGCGGCGGACGACGTGCACGTCTACCGCGACGCCGGCGGCGCGGTGATCGCCGCGCACGTCGTTCCGCTCGCCCAATTTCCGGCGCTCGCGCACTCGCGCGAGCCCTCGCTGCTGGCGGTGTTCGCCGAGGCGCGCTCGGGTGCGCTGCGCGCGAAACGCGGCGATGCGACCGAACGCCGGCGCGCCGCGCTGCTGGCGCGCATCGCGAAGCGCGCACACGCGACCGCCGAGGAGCTCGCCGCGCTCGGCACGCGCATCGCCGGCGCGCCGGCGCGTGACCGCCTGCGCGAGAGCGGCGACGCGCTGTTCACCCACGCGCACGAGATCCCGCCCGGCGCGACGACGTACGTTCCGCCGACGAACCCGGCGCTCACGATCGAGCTCGATCCCGAGCTGGACGCGAAGGAGAACGCGCAGCGCTACTACGCGCGCTACCGCAAAGCCGCCGACGCGCTGCCGCACCTCGAGCGCCGCCGGGAAGCGCTCGCCGCGCGGCGCGACGCGCTGGACGTCCTCGCGTTCGAGGCCGAGCGCGCCGACGCGCCGACGCTTTCCGAGCTCGAAGCCGACGTGGACCAGCTCGAAGGGCGTCCGCCGCAGCGCGCCACGCAGCTCAACGGGAAACGCCGGCCGCCGCTGCGCTTCGAGCGCCCGTCGGGCGCCCGCATCTACGTCGGCCGCTCGCCGCGCGAGAACGTGGAGGTGACGTTCCGCATCGCGCGGCCGGACGATCTGTGGTTTCACGCGCGCGGGATTCCCGGCTCGCACGTCGTCCTGCAACCGGCGCCCGGCGCCGTCCCGGACGACGAGGATCTCGACGCCGCCGCCGATCTCGCCGCGACGCACAGCAAGGCCAAGCACGCGGCGCGCGTCGAGATCGACTACACCGAGCGAAAGCACGTGCGCAAGCAGCGCGACGCCGCGCCGGGCTTGGTGTGGTACACCAACGCGCGCACCCGCGTCGGGCACCCCGCTCAATCGGGCTGAGCGATCAGGATCGTGTCGCCGCCCGGTACGCGCGCACTTCGTCGGCGACGCGCGCGTAGGCGGCGTCGATTGCGTCAACGCGGTCGCGCGCGCCGTCCAAATTGCCGGTGCGCGCGCGCGCGTCGAGCTCGGTCGCCAGCCGGTAGACGACGTTGGCGCCGATGTTGCCGGCGCTCCCTTTGATACCGTGCGCGGCGCGCGCCACCGCCTGCGCGTCGCCGGCGCGCAAGCCGTCCTCGAGCGCGCGGCGGTGCTTCTTGCCGGTCTCGAGCGCCATCTCCAGCAGGTCGGCGATACCGTTCACGTCGTCCTCGAAGGCCTCTTCGAGGCGCGAGATGTCGAGGATCTCTTTATCCGGCAACGCCGACCCCGTTCGCGAAGCGTTCCACCGCCGCGCGCAGTGCGGCGAGCTGGACGGGTTTGGCGAGGTAGTCGTCCATCCCCGCGGCCAGGCACGCTTCACGATCGCCTTCCAGCGCGTTGGCGGTCATCGCGACGATCGGAACGTGTCCGCCGCGCGCGGCCTCGGCACGGCGAATCTCGCGCGTCGCCTCGAAGCCGTCGACCTCCGGCATCTGACAGTCCATCAGCACGACGTCGTACGCGCCGTGCGCGACCGCGTCGATCGCTTCGCGGCCGTCCGCGACCGCGTGCGCGCGATAGCCGAGCTTCTTGAGCTGCTGCAGCGCCAGCTTGCGGTTCACCGGATTGTCCTCGGCGACCAGGATGCTGATCGCGCCTTCTTCTCGCTCGTGTTCCAGCTTCGCGGCCGGCGCCGCGGCGGCGGCTTTTTCCGGCTCGACGCCCAGCGCGGCGGCGAGCGCGTCGCGCAGAACGCCTTGGCGAATCGGCTTGCGGAGCACGGCGGCGAAGCCGCTCGCCTTCGCGTCGGGTCCGCTCGAGGGTTCGTCGGCCGCGCCGATCAAGAGCGCCGGAACGTTCTCGCAGCCGGGGATCGCGCGCAGCCGCTGCAGGAACCCGAGCGCGTCGCCGCCGGCCCGCCGGTCGACGACCGCGACGTCGAACGCGCAGCGCCGCGCGGCGGCGGCGCGCGCGAGCTCGAGCGCGTGGACCGCGTTCGCGGTGCTCGTCGCCACCGCGCCCCAGCCGAGCAGATACTGGTCGACGACCTGGCGGGCTTCGGCTTCGGCGTCGACGACGAGGATGCGCGCGTCGCGCAGCAGGTCGGTGTGCAGCTCGTGATCGTCGTAGACCGGGTCGAACGAAACCGTGAACCAGAACGTCGAGCCGCGCCCGAGGCTGCTGTCGAAACCGATCTTTCCGCCCATCAGCTCGACGAGCCGGCGCGAGATCGAAAGGCCCAGCCCGGTGCCGCCGAAGCGGCGCCGCGTCGACTGATCGGCTTGGCGGAACGGCTCGAAGAGATGGTCGGCGACCTCGGGGGCGATCCCCGGCCCCGTGTCGGTGACCGAGAAGCGCAGCACGACGCGCTTTCCTTCGACGGAGTCGACGATCGCGCGCACCGTGACGCTCCCTTGCGCGGTGAACTTCACCGCGTTGCCGAGCAGGTTCAACAGCACTTGGCGCAGCCGGTCGGCGTCGCCCAGGACGCGGCGCGGTACGTCGGGACCGACGTACGTCGAAAGCGCCAGACCTTTCTTGCGCGCCGCCGAGGTGAGGATGTCGGTCGCGTTCTCGACCGCGACGACCGGCGCGAACGCGACATTTTCCAGCTCCATCCGGCCGGCTTCGATCTTCGAGAAGTCGAGGATGTCGTTGACGATCACCAGCAGCGAGTCGGCCGAGTCGCGCACCGTCGTCGCGTACTCGCGCGCTTCCTCGGAGAGCGGCGTCTGCAGCAGCAGCTCCGACATCCCGACCACCGCGTTGATCGGCGTGCGGATCTCGTGGCTCATCGTCGCGAGGAACTGCGACTTCACCTCGGCGGCCTCGATCGCGCGGTCGTGCGCGGCGCGGATCGCTTCGTCCGCGGCCTTGCGCTGGGTGATGTCGCGCAAGATGATGATCGTCTCGCCGAACGCGCGCGTCACGTCTCGCCCGCGCGCGAACTCGACCGGGAAGAGCGTTCCGCGCGCGTCGCGTCCGACCGTCTCGACGATGCTCGTCTCGGCGACGGCGGCGACGTTCGCGTAATCGGGCAGGATGCGCGAGATCGGCGTCCCGGTCAGGTCCTCGGCGACGAAACCGAACAGCGCCGCCGCGGCGGGGTTCACCGAGGCGACCGCGTCGCGCGAATCGACCGTCACCAGCGCGTCCGCGACGCCGTCGACGATCCCGCGCAGGCGGCGCTCGCTGGTCGAAAGCGTCCGCGCGAGCCGGTTCGACTCGCTGAGCAGCGCGACGACCAAGAACGTCGTCGCGACGACGACGTCGATGCGCGAGAAGTACCAGCCTACGCTGTAGCGGCCGCCGCCCAATGCGTTCAGCAGCGACTCGATCAGCAGCGCCGCCGCGGGAACGGTGAGCCACGCGTCGACGACCGACCGGTTCGCGCGGCGCCAGAGCTGCATCAGCGCGATCCCGCTCAGCACCACGACCGACCCCAGCGCGAGGTAGATCGGCCAGGTGTAGTTGCCCTCGTTCAACAGCGTGGGCAGCCGCTCGTCGAAGATCAGCACGAGCTGCACGGCGACGAACGCGGCGATGATGGTTCCGATCACGGCCGCGCCCGTCCGGCCGGGGCCGACGCGGCGGTTCCCGGCGATCGGCGCTAGGATCGCGTAGGCGGCGAACGCCGCCGGCAGCGCCGTGTGCCAGACGATCCAGAGGTACGTTCCGGTCGCCGCCGTCGTCCCGATCAGCGCCGCCGTCCCCACGCCGGGGAAGGT
The DNA here is from genome assembly GCA_019235885.1 of Candidatus Eremiobacterota bacterium. GTDB lineage: Bacteria > Vulcanimicrobiota > Vulcanimicrobiia > Vulcanimicrobiales > Vulcanimicrobiaceae > Vulcanimicrobium. The sequence continues at coordinate 6,442 of JAFAKB010000053.1, forward strand.
CAGTACGTACGGAACGAAGACCAGCGCGCTGAATAGCGAGCCGCAGGCCAGCACGAGCAGCGCCAGCTTCCGCGAGAGCGCGAACTGGCCGAACAGGATCGTCGCGGTGATCGCGAGGCCCATCAGCACCGCGCCGCCGTAGAGCGTGACGAAACCGGGGAACGTCCCGAGGACGGTCCGCGCGAAGGGTGCGGCGGCTAGCGCGATCACCCCGAGGGCTGCGATCGCGATCAGGGCCGCTCGACGCTGCTGCGGCGGTGCCGGGAGCGTCGCGAGATCGAGGGCCGGCGAGTTCACGTGCTCTTCGGGTTCTCGGCCGGTCGCGGAGCGCCCGCGAAAACGCTTGCTCGGAACGCTAAGAATCGGTAACTTCGACGAACATCGCATCGCCGAATGAAAAGAATCGGTATCGTTCGGCGATCGCCGCTTGATATGCGCGGCGTACGCGAGCGTACCCAGCGAATGCGCTCACCAGCACCAGCAGCGTCGAGCGGGGCAGGTGGAAGTTCGTCAGCAGCGCGTCGACGATGCGGAACGTGAAGCCGGGGGTGACGAACAGGGCGGTCTCTCCTTCGCCCGCCCGGACCGTACCGTCGCGCAACGCGGCGCCTTCGAGCGCGCGGAGCACCGTCGTCCCGGCCGCGACCACGCGCCGCCCGTCACGCTTCGCGGCGGCGACGGCCTCGGCGGTTTCGGCCGGTATCGCATAGCGCTCGGCGTGCATCACGTGCTCGTCGACCGTCGCGCCGCCGAGCGGGCGGAAGGTGCCGATCCCGACGTCGAGCACGAGCGGCGCGACGATCACGCCGCGCGCGCGCACGTACTCCAGCAGCTCGGGCGTGAAGTGCAGCGAGGCGGTCGGCGCCGCCACGCTGCCGGGGACGCGCGCGAACACGGTTTGATACCGCTCGGCGCGCGCCGCGTCGCCCGAGCCGACGTACGGCGGCAGCGGCATCTCTCCGTGCGCCTCGAGCAGCGCGCCGACGTCGACGTCCTCGTCGAAGCGCACGACCCGCGGGCCGTCGGAAAGCACTTCAACGATCGTCGCGCGCGCGTTGCCGGCGCGCACGCGCGCGCCGGTGCGCAGCTTGCGGCCGGGGCGCACGAGCGCGAGCCACTCGCGCGCCGCCGGATCGAACGCCGCCTGCGCGCGCGGGCGCAGCAGCAGCAGCTCGGCCGCACCGCCGCCGTCGCGCTCGACGTGCAGGCGCGCGCGCACGACGCGCGTCTCGTTGATCACCAGCACGTCGCCGGCGCGCAGCAGGGAAGGAAAATCGGCGAACGTCCGGTGCTCGAGCGCATCGCCTTTTCCGACGACGAGCAGCCGCGCGGCGTCGCGCCGCGCCGCCGGCTCGCGCGCGATCAGCTCCGGCGGCAGCGCGTAGTCGTAGGCCGCCGCCGCGCGCGGCCCTTCGTTCTTCAGGAGGTGGGAACGCGTTGGCGTTCGATGTCGAGAAACGACTGCAGGCGGCTGCGGTCCTCGTCGTTCAGGTCGAGGAACTGCACGCCGACTTGAAAGGTGTCGCGCTCGAGCGCGCGCACCCAGCGCACCTCGCCGAGCACGCGCAGAAACGGCGAGCGTTTCATCGTGAACGTGTAGCGCGTCCCTTTCGGCAGGTACTGCTCGGAGATCACCCGCATCCCGGTCGCGCTGACGTCGGCGACCGCGCCGCGGAAGAGCGTGAACGAGGGCTTGTCCTCGACGACGACGTCGATGAACTTCCGCAGGCGAACGCTGTCGTCGGCGCGTTTCTCGTCTTCCACGCGTTTCTCGTCAGCCATCGCTCACACCCGTACCCGGAAAGTAGAACGCCAGAATCTGCGCCGCCGAGGCGCCGGCCGACGCGAAGAACTTCGCCCCCCATTGACAGAGCCCGACGCCGTGACCACGCCCCGCCCCTTCGATGACGAGCCGCGGCACCGCCTGCGCCGGGTCGATGCGAACCGAGCGCAGCCACAGGCTGCGGACCACGTCCGAGCCGAGCGCGCGGCGGAAATCGGCGACCGGGACTGTGGCGACGATCGTCCCCAGCAAGGCGACCTCGCGCGGCCGGCCGGTATCGTCCGGATCGCTCAGCGCCGTGCCGACCAGCGTCCCGCCGGTTTTCGCGCCGAACGCGGCGACGGCCCGGCTCAAATCGACGCTTCGCGACCAGCGGTACTCGGGCGCGGGCGCGCAGTGCGGGTCCTCGACGCCGCGCAGGTACGGCAGCGGGACGCCGTTCCAGACCGAGGCCGCGTCGGCGGTGTGCCCGCCGCAGCACGCCGAGTAGAACACCGAAGCCGGGCCGCCTGCGTACACCACAGTGCGCCCGCGCGTCGCGCGGATCGCCGCGGTCGCGGCCGGGTGCTCGGCCTCGACGCCTCCCCAGCGCTGGTCCGACTCGTCGGCGCGCACGTCGTACGGCCGCGAGAGCGAGCGGCGCGCGAGCGCGAAGGTGCGCGCGACGATCGCTTGCGCTTCGAGCGCGGCGGCCGGCCACGACGGCGGCGCCTCGAGCGGAACGACGCCTTGCAAGTACTGGTCGACGTCGATCGTCGTGACGAGCATCGTCTTGCCGTTCTCGCCGCCGATCGTCGAGGGCGCACCGCGCCAGCGCTTGCCGCCGTACGCGAACGTTCCGTCGGATGCGACTTGCGGCGTCTCGCCGTGCGTCTCGTTGGCGACGAGCACCCGAATCTGCGGCGAGAGCGGATCCCACACGTCGATCCCGCCGGTCGCGACCGTCGTCGCGCCCGCGGCCAACGACCTCAGAAACGGCGCGCGGCCGATCATGAGGGGTTCCCGCACAGCTTGCTGTGTGGGGTGCTCACAGGAGTCTGGGCTGCACGCCGTCGCGCAGCGGGATCTTCAAGTGCGCGTGCGCGCCGGCGGTGGTCTTGCGGCCTTGCGCGGTGCGCTGCACGAAGCCGCTCTTGAGCAGGTACGGTTCGACGACGTCCTCGAGCGTCTCGACGTCTTCGCTCAGCGTCGCGGCGATCGCGGCGATTCCGACCGGTCCGCCGCCGTACTGCTTCGCGATCGTTTCGAGGTACGCGCGGTCGAGCCGGTCGAGGCCGACCTCGTCGACGCCTTCCCGGCGCAGGGCTTCGTTCGCGACCTCGGCGGTGATCACACCGCCGGCCCGTACTTCGGCGAAATCGCGGACGCGCCGCAGCAAGCGGTTCGCCACGCGCGGCGTGCCGCGGCTGCGCGTCGCGATCGTGCGCGCGCCGCCGGTCTCGATCGCGATCTCCAGCACGCGCGCGCTCCGCTCGACGATGCGCTGCAGGTCGGCCGGCTCGTAGTACTCCAGATGATGGTGGATCCCGAAGCGGTCGCGCAGCGGCGCGGAGAGCATCCCCGCGCGCGTCGTCGCGCCGACCAGCGTGAAGCGCTTGAGCGGCAGCTTGAGCGTCTTCGCGTACGCGCCGCGGTCGACGACGAAGTCGATCTGGAAGTCTTCCATCGCCGGATAGAGGTACTCTTCGACGACGGTGCCGAGCCGGTGGATCTCGTCGATGAAGAGGACGTCGCCGTGCTCGAGCGCGGTGAGGATACCGACCAAGTCCTTCGGCTTCTCGAGCGTCGGCCCCGAGGTCGGGCGCATCGTCCCGCCGGTCGCGCGCGCGATCAGGTTCGCCAGCGTCGTCTTGCCCAGGCCGGGCGGTCCGGAGAAGAGGACGTGCTCGAGCGGCTCGCCGCGGCGCGCCGCGGCGTCGATCGCGATCCGCAGGTTGTCGACGATCTGCTCCTGGCCGACGTAGTCGGCGAAGGTGCGCGGCCGCAGCGTCGCGCCGTACACCTCGTCTTCGAGCGACGCGTCCGCACCGACGATTCGCGGGCGATCTTCTTCTGCGTTGTCCGCAGCGGCGTCGGTCGGCCCGACTACCCTTTTGCGCACCGAATCGCTCATGCGCCGACTCCGGCGGCGTTGCGGCGGCGGTAGATTTCGGCGAGCAACGCCTCGGCGTCGGCGATCTGCGGGGCGCGCTCGAGCGTCTCGGCGATCATCGTCTCCGCTTCACGGCGGTTGTACGCGAGCTGGAGCAGCACTGCGAGCGCTTCGCTCGCGAACTCCGGCATCGGCGGCTTATCCGGGACGGCCCGGCGCGGCGCGTCCTGGATCAGCAAGAAGCGCGCGACCTTGCCCTGCAGCTTGGCGACGATGTCGCGCGCCTTCTGCTGCCCGATCCCAGGCAGCGTCTTCAAGAACGCGTGGTCTCCTTCGTCGATCGCGCGGGCGATGCGCGCCATCGGCGCGGAGAACGCGCGCGCCGCCGACTTCGGCCCGATCGACGCGACCGACAGCAGCGCCTCGAAGAACTCGCGCTCGATCCCGTTGGTGAAGCCGAAGAAGGTGAACTTGCCGGCGTTGCCGTCGAGCGCGAAGTGCGCGTAGATCTCGAGCGTCGTCGCGCCGCCGTCCGGGACTTTCGCGGCGACGCTCGGCGGCAGCACGACGTCGTAGACCAGCCCGCCCGCATCGATGCGCACGAGCTCGCCCGTGTGCTCGAGCACGGAGCCGGAAATTCTAGAGAACACTACGCGAGCCGGGGGGCGCGCGTGCGGCGCTGGGGCATCACCACGCCGAGTTCGGCGAAGCGGCCGCGTTGTGCTTCCACGTTAGCAAAGGCGATTGCCAGGGCGAGCGCGTCGCTCACGTCGTCGGGTTGCGGCGGCGTCACGAGGCCGAGGAGCTGGACGACCATGCCCTTGATCTGCGCCTTCGTCGCCGCGCCCGACCCCACCAGCGCGCGCTTCACCTCCGCGTGCGCGAGGTGCTGCACCGGGACGCCGTGCGCGCCGGCCGCGAGCACGAGCACCCCGCGTGCATGGCCCATCAGCACGGCGGTCTGCGGGTGCTCGTACGAGGTCCAAAGCTCCTCGACCACCATGCAGTCGGGCCGCGTCGCGCGCACCACCTCGACCATCGCGTCGTAGAGCTGCACCAGCCGCCGCTCGAGCGGCTCTTTCGGATCCGGCTGCAGCACGCCGCCTTCGACGAGTCGCAAACCGCCGTCGCGCAGCTCGACGACGCCGTACCCCGTCGTGCGCAGACCCGGATCGACGCCGAGGATGCGCCGTCCGCTCACTGGCTCCCGGAACGCTGGACGGTGATGTTGACCGACTCGCCGGGCGTGAGCGCGCTGTACGCTTCCGGCTCGGTGCGCACGACCATACCGTCCTGCAGCGAGGTCTCGTTCGTGTACGCGATGTTTCCGATTTGATAGCCTTGGTCGAGCAGCGCGCTCTTTGCTTGGTCGAGCGTCATCCCGGTGACGTCGGGAATGGTTCCGGAGACGCTGACGTAGATCGTCACCTTCGAGCCCTTCTTCGCCTTCGCGGACTGCGGCGGCTGCTGCAGCGAGATCTTGCCGGTCGGGTTCGCCGCGTCGACCGTGTACGAGCGCGCGACGTCGAAGCCGGCGTTGCGCAACGTCTCCTCGGCGGCGCTCGCGTCGTTGCCGACGACGTTCGGCACCTGTACCGTGCTCGCGCCGGTGCTGACGATCACGTTCACCGTCGAGCTCGGCGCGGTGGTCGCGCCGGGGTCGGGGTTCTGCGAGGCGACGACGTTGGCGGGGATCGTGTCGCTCTCGGTCTGTTGCGCGATGTTCAGCCCGAGCCCGAGCCCGCCGAGCTTCTTGCGCGCCGCGTCGACCGTCAGCCCCACGATGCTGGGCACCGTGATCGGCTGAATTCCTTTCGAGACGGTCAGCGTCACGGTGGAGTTTTGGCGCAGCGATGTCCCGCTCGGCGGGTTCACGTCGATCACCTGATCGGCCGGAACCGAGGAATCGAACGTGCCGAGGAGCTTCGCCTTCAACTTCGCCTTCTGCAGCTCGCGCTGCGCGTCGGCGACGTTGTAGCCTTTGACGTCGGGCACCTGAACGCGCGGCAAACCGCCGGAGACGACGAGCGTGACGGCCGCGTTCGGCGAGACCTTCGTGTTCGCCGGCGGATCTTGGCGAATGACACGATCTTGCGGAACGGTGTCGCTGTTCTCGCTGGTGACGACCGGGCGCAGGCCGAGCGCGACGAGCTGCTGCTGTGCCTGGCTCGCCATCTTGTCTTTGAACTCCGGCACGGTGATCGTCTGCGCCGGCGCCAGCGAGCCGCGCAGCGCGAAAAAGCCGACCGCGATCGCGAGCAGCAGCAGCGCCGGGAACAGAATCCAGCGGCGGTCCGGCCCCGACGCGACGTGCTCTTCGACGGTGTGCACCAGCGCGCCGCCGGCAGCGGGCCGGTCCGGCGCCGTGGAGCGGCGGGGCGGCGGGGCGACCGGAGGCACCATGATCGCGCCGAACTTCGCGGTCGGCGCGTCGGCGAAGTCGGACGCGTGGGCGGCGTTGGGCCGCTCGCGCGCCTCGCGCAGCGCGCTGGCGAGCTCGGTCGCCGAGGCGAAGCGCGCCTCAGGCTCCTTGCGCAAGAGCTTCTGCACGATCGAGGCGATCGCGGGCGAGACCCCGCTGGTCGCCGGATCGATCGGCGGCGCGTCCTGCGAGACGTGCTTGAGCGCGACCGCGACCGGCGTCTCGCCGGTGAACGGCAGCGCGCCGGTCAGCATCTGGTAGAGCACGACGCCGACCGAGTAGAGGTCGCTGCGCTCGTCCAGCTCGTGGCCTTGCGCTTGTTCCGGCGAGATGTAGGCGACGCTCCCCATCACCATCCCCGGCTGCGTGACGCCCAGCGTGTGCTCGGAGACCGCGCGCGCGATCCCGAAGTCGCTCAGCTTCACGACGTCGTCCTTGGTGACCAGGATGTTCGCCGGCTTGACGTCGCGGTGGAGCAGCCCTTGGCGGTGCGCATAGGCGAGGCCGCTCGCGATCTGGATCGCGTAGTCGACCGCGACCGGTTCCGGCAGCACGCGCTCGTCGCGCATGATCTCGCCGAGCGTCGCGCCGTCGACCAGCTCCATCACGATGTAGTACGAGTGGTCCTCGCGCCCGAAGTCGTAGACGTTGACGATGTTCGGGTGCGAGAGCTTCGCGGCCGACTGCGCTTCGTACGAGAAGCGCTTCACGAAGTCGTCGTCGCTCGCGTACTGCTCGCGCAGCACCTTGATCGCGACCCGCCTCCGCAGCAGCGTGTCGGTCCCGACGTAGACGTTCGCCATCCCCCCGTTGCCCAGGATCCCGTCGACCCGGTAACGGTTGTTGAAGATCTTCTCCGTCGGCGCGTTCACGGTTTAACGGCGCTCCGCCCCAGGCTGCGCGCCCCCCGCGCAAGCGCGGGGCCCCCGGTCCGAGCTCGCAACGACGTTGCGAACACGCCCTGATGGTCCTGCGCTCGCTCCGGCACCATGTTGCCTTTTATCTTCGCGACCGGGCCAAGGCAACCCGCAGGACGTCTCGGGCGATCGGGGCGGCATACGTTCCACCGTACCCGACGTTCTCGATCACGATCGCGACCGCGACGCGCGGCGCCTCGGCCGGAGCGAAGGCGACGAACCATGCGTGCGAGCGGCCGTGCGGGTTCGTCGCGGTCCCGGTCTTCCCGGCGACGGTCACGCCGGGGAGCTGGGCGGCCGTTCCGGTCCCGCGCTTGACGACCTGGATCATCAAGTCGCGGACCTCGTGGGCGGTGTCGGCGGAGATCGGCTGCGCGAGCGTCTCGGGCCCCGTCGCGAGCGCGGTCTGGGTCCCGGCGATCCGGCGGACGAGGTACGGCCGCGGCGTCGTCCCCTCGTCGGCGATCGTCGCGCCGATCAGCCCCATCCGCATCGGCGTGACGAGCAGCGAGGCTTGTCCGAAGCCGAGCTGTGCGAGGATTCCGGCGTAGACGTCCTTCTTCGCCGGCAGCCGGTCGCGCGAGACGGGCAGATCGAACGCGACCGGCTGGCCGAGGCCGAACTTGCGCGCGTACTCGAACCAGCGGTCGACGCCGATCTTCAGCGCGATCTGCGCGAAGTCGACGTTCGAGCTGAGCGCGAAGGCGCCGGCCAGGTCTTGCGTCCCGGTCGTCTCCTCTTCGTCGTTGTGGACAGTGAAGTCGCCGATCGTGAGCCCGCCGTAGTCGCTGAAGGTCGACTGCGGCGTGACCACGCCCGCGTCGAGCGCGACCGAGGCGGTGAAGATCTTGAAGGTCGAGCCGGGCGGGTACAGTCCGCCGGTCGAGCGGTCGAGCAGCGGTGAGGCCGGATCGCGGCTCAGCGTGGGCCAGAGCGCGTCGAGCTGGTTCGGATCGTACGAGGGGACCGAAGCGAGTGCGAGGACCGCGCCGGTACGCGGGTCCATCACGATTCCCGCGGCGCGCGCGTGCTGCGAAAGCCCGGCAACGAGCGCTTTCTGCACGCTGAGGTCGAGGGTGGTGACGACGTCGGCGCCGCGCGGCGCGCCGTGCGTTCCGGCGAAGATCTGGCGCAGCTGCGTGAGCGGATCGACCGCGTCGGTGTGCGCGGTCAGGACGCGGTCGAAGGCGTCCTCGAGCCCGGCGGTGCCATAGCGCGAGGACGCGTAGCCGACGGCCTGCGCGGTGAGCGCGCCCTGCGGGTAGACGCGGTGCGCGCCGTGGCTCACCGCGAGCGGCGTTCCGTCGGAGGCGAGGATCGAGCCCCGCCCTTGCGCGATCTGCGCGTGCCGCGGATTGTACTGGTTCGCGGCGAGCTTCGGCCCCGCGATCACCTGCAGCCACACCTGCCGCAACGCGAGCAGGAGGAACAGCCCGACGAAGATCGCGCCCAAGCGCGCGATCGCCCGATCAACCAAAAGGCGCTCCGCCCCAGGCTCGGGTGCGCAGCACTCCGGCGCGAAGCGCCGACGAACTTCGTTCGTGGGTTCCGACTCGTCGGAACCCACGCCCCCCATGCTGGCGCATGGGGCCCCCTGTCCGACCTCGCAACGGACATTGCGACACGGCCCTATTCGGCTGCGCTCGGTCCATCACCAGTTTCTCTTTCAGCGGCGCGCCGTTCGCGCAACAGCGTGTATCCCCCGGCGGTGCGAACGGCGAGGTGCGCGTGCGCGGCGTCGGCCGCGATCGCTTCGTTGATGAGGCGGTGCGCGAGCTCGTCGTTCAGACCGTCGATCGCGAGCACGGCGTCGACGGCGATCTCCTCGAGCAGTGGGCCCGCAACGTACGCGGCGTGCGGGATCGTCTCCCAGAAGCGGTCTTCGTACGGGCCGTCGCGCCATGGGCCGCGCTTCCCGAACACCGTTTGATGGAAGTCCCACGCACACAGCCGGCGCTCGTTCCACACGAAGTGATCGCGCACGCACGTGCGCCGACAGATCGCGCACTGCACGAGCGCCTCGGGCGGGAGCGCGAGCGCGTCGAGGATGTCGTCGGGGAGATCGTCGTGGTTGACGACGACCGCTTCGGTCAGCGCGTCGGGGACCGCCGCCGACCAGCCGACGCGCGCGAGCAGCTCCAGCTCGCGCAGCGACGAGACGAACGCGCGCTCGTCGGCCGGGTCGAAAGTCTGATCGGTCCAACCGGCGAGATTGTCCGCCGCGACGCCGACGCGCTGCCAGTTCTCCCCCAGCACGACGCCGATCGGCGTCCAGGCGAGCGGAACGAGCCACGCCGTGACCTGCCGGTTCGCCGGAACGAGGCTGGAGGTGAAGGCCAGCGTGCTCGCGTTGCCGCCCAAAACATAGGCCCGCGCTTCGGCTTTCGGCGGCAGCTCGTTCGGCATGGTCACCGCGCTCCGCGTACGGCGCGCGAAGAGAGCGCTCCCGCCGAGGCAGCCTTGAGACGCTGCTGAGACGCCCCTCCGGTAGCGTGGGCGTGGGTGTTCCGCCTACGCTACCGGAGGTTCTCCATGACCGCTACCGCCCGCAAGTTCATCGACTGCCGCGAGTACCCGAGCGAGAAGAACTGCTCGCTCAAGATCTCGGGGACCGAAGACGAGGTTCTCGAGGCCGCCCGCCACCACGCCGTCACCGCTCACGCCCACCAGGACGGCCCCGAGCTGGTGAGCACCCTGCGCGGCGCGCTGCGCGACGAGCGCGCGTCGTGAGCGCGAGCGCGGCGCCCGCCGCCTTCGACAACGCCAAGTTCGAGTCGTTCCTGCACCAAATGGTCGGCGACGTCGGCGCGACGCTGACCGGCGCGCTGATCGTGGTCGGTGACAAGCTCGGCTACTACCGCACGCTCGCCGACCGCGGCCCGCTCACCTCGCGCGAGCTCGCCGAGGCAACTGGAACCCACGAGCGCTACGCGCGCGAGTGGCTCTCGAACCAAGCCGCCAGCGGCTACGTCGACTACGATCCGGCGACGAAGACCTTCACCTTGCCGGCCGAGCACCAGCCGCTGCTCGCCGACGAGTCCAGCCCGGTGCTGCTGTGCGGGCTCTACCAGATCGCGCAGACGATGTTCGCGGACGAGCCGGCGCTCACCGCGGCGTTCCGCACGGGCCAGGGCTTCGGCTGGCACGAGCACGACCCGCGGCTGTTCGGCGCGACGGAACGCTTCTTCCGCCCCGGCTACAACGCCAATTTGGTCTCGAGCTGGATTCCGGCGCTGGACGGCGTCGAGGCGAAGCTGCGCGCCGGCGCGCGCGTCGCCGACGTCGGCTGCGGTCTGGGAACCTCGACGATCGTGATGGCGCAAGCGTATCCGCAGTCGCGCTTCGACGGGTACGACTACCACCAAGGCTCGATCGAGGCGGCGCGCGCGGCGGCGAAAAAGGCCGGCGTCGACGATCGCGTGACGTTCGAGGTGGCGAGCGCGAAAGCGTATCCGGGCGGCGGCTACGACTTCGTCGCCTGCTTCGACTGCATCCACGACATGGGCGATCCGGTCGGCGCGCTCGCGCACATCCGGGAGACGCTGCGCGAGGACGGCACGTTCATGATGGTCGAGCCGTTCGCCAACGACGCGCTCGAGGACAACCTCAACCCGGTCGGGCGCGTCTACTACGCGGCCTCGACGCTGCTGTGCACGCCGGCCTCGCTGGCGCAGGAAGTCGGCGCCGCGCTCGGCGCGCAAGCCGGCGAAGCGCGGCTGCGCGAGACGTGCATTCAGGCCGGGTTCACCCGCTTCGCGCGCGCGACCGAAACGCCGTTCAACCTCGTCTTCGAGGCACGGCCTTAAGCGCGGGCGGCGAGCGCCTCCGCGAGCGCGGCGTTGAACGGCAGCGCGAGGTACGCCTCGCGAGCCGTCGCGTCGGGGATCGCGGAGGCGCGCGCGCGCATCACCGACTCCGCCTGCCGCAGGAGCTGCTCGGCGAGATCGTCCTCGCTGCGCGCCTGCGCGACGGTCGCCGCGGTCAGCAGCCACTCGGCGGGCTGCGGCGCGAGCTTCGGATTCGTCTCGTACAGCGCGAGCAATTCATCGGCCGCAGCGCTTGCGGCGGCTGCGTCGCCGGCGCGGAGGTGCGCCAGCGCGAGCGCGCACAAGTTGTCGCCGAGCCGCGGCGTCGCGCCGCTCGGACGGCGCAGCTCGACGCCGGCTTGCAGGTGCGCGATCGCGCCGGCAAGCGCGCCCAGCTCGCTCTCCGCCGCGCCGAGCACGCCGAGCGCGGCCGACTCGAGCGGCAACGAACGAATCTCGCGCGCGAGCTCGAGCGCGGACGCGGCGGCAGTGCGCGCCAGCTCGTGCTCGCCGCGCAAGCGGTGGCAGTAGCTCGCGTTCACGCGCTCCACCGCGGCGACGAACGAGAAGCCGATCGCCGTCGCGACCTCGCGCGCGCGTGCATAGAGCTCCAGCGCGCGGTCCAGCAAGCCGATCTCGGTGTGGAACAAGCCGAAGTCGCACGAGACGCTCGCGATCCCGACCCGGTGATGCATTCGCTCGTACAGCTCCGCGGCCTGAAGATAGAACGACTCCGCCTCGCCGACGCGGAAGGTGTAGACCAAGCCGTTCGCCGCGGTGTGGAGCGCGAGCGCTTCGCCTTCGCGGTCGCCGATCGCGCGGGCGATCTCGAGCGCCTCGGCCGCGAAGTCGGACATCGCCGCGTAGTCCTGCTGCTGGAGCGCTGCGCGTGAGAACGCGATCAGCGTGCGCACCAGCGCGGCGCGGTCGCCGTCAGCTTGCACCGCCGCGCGCAGCTCTTCGAGCGCGGCGCGCGCTTCGCGCAAGCGACCCTCGTAGGTGAACGAGTCCGCATACGCGAGCCGCGCGTCGACGTAGCGCCCGCGATCGCCGGACGCTTCGGCAAGCTGCGTCAGCTCGGCGAACGCCGCGCGCGCCGCGTCGTAGTCGCCGATCGAGCGCCGGTACCGCGCCTCGCATTGCAGCAGCCGCGCCCGCAGGCGCTCGTCGCCGGAACGCCTGACGCCGCGCTCGAGCAGCCGCAGCAGGACGCGCTCGCGGCGGCGGTCCCCGGTCACGTTCGCCAGCTCGATGCGCCGCTCGAGGACCGTGTGCGCCGCAGCGCGGTCGTGCAGCGCGGCGGCGAGCGGAACCAGCTGCGCGAGGTCGCGCGCTTGCGCCTCGCGGTCGCCGTGCACCGCGGCCAGCCGCGCGCGCAGCAGCAGCGCTTCGAAGCGGGTGCGGTTCGACACCGTCAGCGCGAGCGCGCGCTCGGCGTACTGTGCCGCCTCCTCGTTGCCGTAGACGCCGGCGGCGTGGCGCGCGGCGCGCAGGTACTGCTCGGCGGCGCGCTCCGGGTCTCCGCCGCGCTCCCAGTGCAGCGCCAGCTCGGCGCTCACGTCTTCGCCCTGCTCCGCGTAAAGCGCGGACATCACGTGCGCGACGCGGCGGTGGCGGCGGGCGCGCGCCCGCGCGTCGGTTCGCTCGTAGACCAGCGCGCGCAGCAGATCGTGGGTGAAGGCGTAGCCGAACGCGCCGTGCAGCGCCGACTCGCTCACGACGCGCCGGTCGAGCAAGCCGTTGAGCGCGTCCATCACCGCCGCCTCGGTCCAGCCCGTCGTCTCGCGCAGCAACTCGACGTCGAACGCGCGCCCGATCACCGCCGCCGTCTCGGCCAGCGCGGCGGCGTGCTTGTCGAGCCGCGCCAGGCGCGCGCCGACGGCGTCGCGCAACGCCGGCGGAACCGGCGGTGCGGCGAGCTCGCCGACCGACCAGCGCCGCTCGACGATTCGCGCACCGCCGCTCTCGTCGAGCTCGCGCAGCATCTCTTCGAGGAAAAACGCGTTGCCCTCGCTGCGCGCGTAGAGCACGCGCGCGAGCTCGCCGCTCTCGCCGCCGGCGAGCGCGCGCACCAGCTCTTCCACCGCACGCAGCGACAGGCGCGGCAGCGCGAGATGGTGCGCGCTGCCGTCGTGCTCCAAGCGCCGGCGCAGTGCGCGCAGCGCGTGCCGCAGGTCGAGCTCGTCCTCACGGTACGTGGCGAGAATCAACAGCCGCGCTTGCTGCGCGCCGCGCGCGAGGTGCTCGAGCAGCGCGAGCGTTGCCGCGCCGGCCCACTGTAAATCCTCGACGACGAGCACCAGCGGCCGCCGCGCGGCCAGCGCGCTCCACACGTTCGCGCAGGCTTCGAACAGCCGCAGCCGTTCGCGGGCCGGCTCGAGCGCGGCGAGCGGGGGCAGGCGGTGCGCGTGCTCCGCGATCGCCGGAACGAGCGCCGTGATGGCGCTCAGCCACAGCGGATCGAGGGCGAGCGATTCGGCCAGCGGCGCGGCGAGCCGCAGCAGCGCGACGAACGGCTGGTACGGGGCGGTCTCGGGGAACGTCGTCGCGGCGGCGTGCACGAGCGCGCCCTGCGCCTCGCACGCGGCGGCGAGCTCGCGCACGAGCCGCGTCTTGCCGACGCCGGCTTCGCCGCCGATCAGCACCAAGCCGCCGGTTCCGCTCGCGGCGGCGTTCCAGCGCTCGCGCAGCGCGGCGAGCTCCGTGCTGCGGCCGACGAACGGAAACGCGCCGGAACCGTCCGCGAAACGCGCGCGCGCAACCGACGGCGGCACGGGCTCGGCGGAGACCTCGTCGCGCGCGATCGCTTCGTACAGCGCAACGGTCTCGGCCATCGGTGCGGCGTCCAGCTCCTCGCGCAGCGCGCGCGCGAAGCGCTCGTACTCGGCGAGCGCGCCGGCGCGGTCGCCGGACTCGTAATGAATCAGCAGCGCGGAGCGAAGCGCGTCCTCGCGCCACGGATCGTCCTGCAACAGCGCGTGCGCGGCGAGCAGGGCGGGCCCGTAATCACGCGCCGCGCGCAGCTTCGCGACGAGCGCGCCGAGCAGCGTGCGATGCAGCGCTTTGAGCCGCTCGCGCTCGGCGTCGAGCCACTCTTCCTCGACGTCGACGAGCAGGTCGTCCTCGTACAGCGCGACGGCGTCGGCGATGCGGTCGGGGATCGCGGCGAGCCGCTCGAACTCCGCGACGTCGAGCCACGCCTCGCGGCGCGCGTTCCACTGCAGCCGGCCGTCCTCGGCGAGCAGCCACGGGTCGCCGCCCGCCGCCGGCAGCGCGTTGTGCAGATAGTTCAAGTGGCGGCGCAAGTTCGCGCGCGCCTCGTCTTCGGGCTCGTCGGGCCACAGCGCGTTGGCGACGGTCTGGCGCGGAACGGGGGTGCGGCGGTGCAGCAGCAGGTACGCCAGCAGGGGCACGACTTTCGGCCGCCCGCCGATCGGGAACGCCTCGTCGTCGAGCGACAACCGCGGCCGCCCGAACAGGTGGACCCGCAGCATACCCGCCACTTGCGCGCCCGGCGGCGCCGTTCCCGCCATCGTTCTGCCACGGCGTCCGACCGAAGTCCGCGCTCGGGCCGCGCTCCTCGGCGATACTGGGTGCGGGCAGCGCATAAGAACCGCCGGAGGTTGCATGGGCGAACACGAGGTCCGCAGCCGTTTGATCGGGATTCTCCGGAGCGCGTACTCGGGAGAATTGGCCGCCGCGCTCGCGTACCGCGGCCACTGGAGATCGCTCGTCCATCAGAGCGAACGCGCCGCGGTCGCGCGGATCGAGCGGGACGAGTGGACGCATCGCACCGACGTCGGAACGCTCTTGCGCGGGCTTGGCGCACAGCCCCAAGCGCTGCGCGACGTGCTGATGACCGTCATCGGAACGAGCGTCGCGGTCAGCTGTCACCTTGGCAACCGCATCTTGCCGCTGTATTTCGCCGGCAAGCTCGAGCACTCGAACATCGCCGAATACGAAGACGCAGCGGCCTGCGCGCGCGACCTGAAACTACCGGACTACGAGCGCGCGCTGCTCGAGATGGCCGAGACGGAGCGCAGTCACGAAGCGTTCTTCCTGCGCGCCGTCGCGCCGCACGGGTGGTTGCCGCTATTGCGGCGCCTCTTTCACTGGGGCTGACGGGCGCGCCGCATGAGACCCCAAGCGATCCCCTCCGGATCGAGGATCACCGCCATCTCGTCGCCGTCCGGCAAAATCTGCTTCGGGATGATCACCTGAGCACCGTTCGTGTGCGCGGTCGCCAGCGCGTTTTCGACGTTCGGTACTTCGACGAACAGCTGGACCAGCGGCGAGCCCTCCGCGAGCGGCCACAGCCCGCCGCCGATTCCGCCCTCCGCCGCTGCGACCTCGCGGTAACCGAGCGCGTTGCGGTCGTCGACGTTCCAACCGAAGCACGTTGCGTAAAAGCCGGCAGCACGGCCGGGGTCGCGCACCAGCGCTTGCCAATGCACGACCGGACACGGCTTCATCGCGCGCCATCCGGCTCGAGCGCGACCCAGCGCGCCGGCGAGACCATCCGCAGCCGGCCCTCGCGGGCGAGCTGCGCGAGCGCGGCGTTGATTTCGTCGACGCGCAGCCGCAGCCGGCGCGCGAGCCGGCGCGAGCCGGCAACGAAATCGGCGCGGCCGAGCTGGCGCAGGATCCGGCGCTCGTGCCCTGCGCGCCGCGCCTCGCAACTCAACATCTCGCGCTGCGGCTCGGCGAGGCCGAGCCGCACGCACAAGGCCTCGGTCGCTCGCGGCGAGGGACGGCGCCGTTCGCGCATGACCTGCGAGAGCGTTGCGCTGTCGATCCGCAGCGACAACGCAAAGGCGCGCAGCGAATAACGCGGGTTCGAGCGGCGGCGCCGTTCGAATTCTTCGCTCAGCATCCCTGCGATGGTACGCCGGGCCGCCGGCTCGCGACAACCCACCGGCACGACGAACTGCGGCAAAAACTGCGCGGCTACACCAACTTTCCGGCCAACGGCATGACGAGGAGTAATCGACGGCGGCTCACCAATCCTGCGGGATGGGTTCCGCTCCGCCGCCGCTGGCCGGCGTCCGCGTCGTCGAGGTCGGCAACTTCATGGCCGTGCCGTTCTGCGGGATGCAGCTCGCCGATCTGGGCGCGGAGGTGATCAAGGTCGAGAACCCGCGGGGCGGCGACCTCACTCGCGGCACCGGCCCGTTCCTCGACGGCGAGAGCTCGAATTTCGTGCGACTCAACCGCAACAAGCGCAGCCTTGCGCTCGACCTCAAGACCGAGGACGGCAAAGCACTGTTCCGGCGGCTCGTCGCGAGCGCCGACGTGGTGATCGAGAACCTGCGGCCGGGGACGATGGACGGCCTTGGCCTCGGCTACGCCGCGCTCTGCGACGCATCGCCGCGGCTGATCTACCTCGCGGCGACCGGCTTCGGCAACGACGGGCCGTACGCGCAGATGGCCGGGCTCGACATCATCGCGCAAGCGATGTCGGGCTTGATGAGCATCACCGGCG
>JAFAKB010000054.1 GCA_019235885.1 Candidatus Eremiobacterota bacterium
CGATCCTCAAGAAGCAGAACGCGCTGGCGCAGTTCGTCCCCGCCGACATCGACAAGATCCCCAAGGAATACCAGCACCTCGATCCCGACGACGCCTACCAGCTCGGCGACATCGCGCTGATGCTGATCAACTACAACCCGAAGAAGCTGCCGGCGCCGCGCCACTGGAACGACCTGCTCGACCCGCGCATGAAGGATCTGCTGACGGTGGGTCATCCCGGGTTCAGCGGCTACGTCGGCAACTGGGTCGTCGCGATGACCGACAAGTACGGCTGGGACAACTACTTCAAGCCGTTCGCCAAGAACAACCCGAAGATCGGGCGCTCGGTGTTCGACGCGACGACGGACATCGTCTCGGGCGAGCGCGCCGTCGGCCCCGGCGCCGACAGCCTCGCGCTCGAGCGCAAGGCCGGCGGCAACTCGATCAACGTCGCCTTCCCCGAGGACGACACGATCCTGGTCACCGCGCCGGTCACCGTGATGAAGGACGCGCCGCACCCGAACGCCGCGCGGCTGTTCATGAACTATTACTACTCGAAGGAGTACTCGGCGACCGCGGCTTCGACGTTCAACCTGCCGCTGCGGCTCGACGTGCCGCCGCCGACCGGGATCCGCATCGACCGCATGCGCACGTATCACGTGAAGATCGACCGGCTGCTGAGCGGCATCCCCGAAGCGATCACCAAGTGGCGCGAGACCTTCAACGTCTGAGATGAGCGCCGCAGCGGCGCCGCGCCGCGCCGAACGGACGGCTTCGTTCGACCCCGGTCCGTTCTTCTTCGCCGGCGCGGTCGCCGTGCTGCTCGTGCTCGTCGTGGTCCCGCTCGGGTGGCTGTTCGCGATCAGCCTGCAGCACGTCGACACCGGCGCGCTGACCTTAGGCAACTACGTCGCAGCGTTCACCAGCTCGATCTACCTGCGCCCGATCGCGAACTCCCTGATCCTGGCGGTCTCGGTGGCGACGATCGCGACGCTGCTCGGGACGCCGCTCGCGTGGCTGATCGCGCGCACCGACATGCCCGGGCGGCGCGGGCTGCGCGCGCTGATCACCGCGGCGTTCGTGACGCCCTCGTTCATCGGCGCGGAGGCCTGGATTCTGCTCGCCGCGCCGAACAGCGGCTGGATCAACCGCGCGATCGAGTCGGTGACGCACGCCGCGCACGGGCCGATCAACATCTTCTCGCTCGGCGGCGCGATCTTCGTGATGGCGCTCTACAACGTCCCGTACACGTTCACGTTCGTCGCCAGCGGCTTGGAGCTGCTCCCGGTCGAGCTCGAAGACGCCTCCTCGACGCTCGGCGGATCGGCCTGGCGGACGATGCGCTCGATCACGCTGCCGCTGGTGATGCCGGCGATCATCGCCGGCTTCATCATGTCGTTCCTGGAAGCGATCGCCGAGTTCGGCTCGCCGGCGTTTCTGCTGATTCCGGCGCGTGCGCAGGTCGTCACGACGCAGCTCTACCTGTTCTTCCAGTTTCCGGTCCGCACCGAGCTGGCCGCTGCGTACGCGATGCCGCTGCTCGCGGTCACGCTGCTGCTGCTGATCGTGCAGCGCCGGATCCTCGGACGGCGCAGGTTTACGACCGTCGGCGGGAAGGGCGGGCGGCGCCGGCTGGTCGCGCTCGGGGCGTGGCGGTGGCCGCTGCTCGGCGCGGCGCTGCTCGTCCCGCTGTGCTCCGTGGTGCTGCCGTATCTTGCGCTGCTCGCGACGTCGCTCTCGCGAATCTGGAGCGACGGCCCGGTGCCCGGCAATCTGACGCTGTACTGGTACCACTGGGCGATCATCGACAACGAAGAGACGCGCAAGGCGATCTGGCACAGCCTCGCGTACGGCGCGGCGGCGGCGACGATCGCGACGGTCGTCGCGCTGCTGATCGCATACACCGCGAACCGCCGGCTCTTTCCCGGCGCGCAGGGGCTCGGGATTATCTGCATGGCGCCGTTCGTCGTCCCCGGAATCGTGCTCGCGATCGGCATCTACGCGGCGTACTCGCACCCGCCGCTGCTGCTGTACGGGACGGCGGCGATCCTGATCATCGCGTTCACCACCCGCTTCCTGCCGATCGCGTACTCGAACTTGAACACGATGGTCGCGGCGGTGAACGTCGATCTGGAGAACGCCGCGCGCACGCTCGGCGCGACGCGGATTCGCGCGCTGCGCACGATCACCGCGCCGCTGCTGCGCCGCGGCTTGCTGGCGAGCTGGCTGCTCGTCTTCATCCCCGCGATCCGGGAGCTCAGCTCGGCGATCTTCCTCTTCACCCCGCGCACCGCGACGATGACGACCCAGATCTTCGATTTCAGCGACGCGGGGAACTACGAGGGCGTCTCGACGCTCGCGATCCTGATCCTGGCGATCACGCTGGTGATCGTCACGGTCGCGTACCGGTTCTTGGGTAAGGACTTCATGGAGACGAAGAGCAGCTAGATGGCACGGATCGACATCGCCGGGCTGGCGAAAGCGTACGGCACCGCACGCGCCGTCGACGGGATCGACCTCTCGATCGCCGACGGAGAGGTGATGGCGCTCGTGGGCCCGTCGGGCTGCGGGAAGACGACGACCCTGCAGCTCCTCGCCGGGTTCCTCAAGCCCGACGCGGGGACGATCACGGTCGGCGAGCGGATCGTCTCTTCCCCGCGGCAGGTCGTCCCGCCGGAGAAGCGGCGGATGTCGCTGATCTTCCAGAGCTACGCGGTGTGGCCGCACATGACGGTCTTCGAGAACGTCGCGTACGGCCTGCGCGTTGCGAAGCTCTCGCGCTCGGAGATCGAGGACCGCGTCAACGGGATCCTGCGCACCGTGCGGATGACCGATCTCGCGCAGCGCTATCCCTCGGAGCTCTCGGGCGGACAGCAGCAGCGCGTCGCGCTCGCGCGCGCGGTCGTCGTCAAGCCCGAGACGCTGCTGCTCGACGAGCCGCTCTCGAACCTCGACGCGAACCTGCGCGAGGAGATGCGCTTCGAGATCCGCCGCATCCACGACGCGACCGGGATCACGATGGTCTACGTCACCCACGACCAGACCGAAGCGATGGTCGCCGCCGACCGGATCGCGCTGATGCGCGCCGGCCGGATCGCGCAGGTCGGCACCGCCCGCGAGATCTACGAGAGCCCGGCGACCGCGTTCGTTGCAACCTTCGTCGGGGGAACGAACACGCTCCCCGCGACGCTCGTCGAGCCGCACGTCGTCGAGTGCTGCGGCGCGAAGCTCAAAGTGCACGACGACTTCGACGCGGCGACGCGCGGGCCGGTGACGCTCTGCATCCGCCCGCACGAGATCGGCTTCGCCGCCGAGCGCCCCGGCGAGAACGGCGACCTCGGCTACCGCGAGAACGGCACGAACCGCCTCGCCGGCACCGTGCTGCGCCAGACATACCTGGGCGACGCACGCGACTACCTGATCGACCTGGGCGGTTCGCAGATCCGCGTCGCCGCGCCGCCGTCGGTCGAGCGCAACGTCGGCAGCACGGTCCACTTGGACGTCCCGGTCGAGGCCTGCCGCATCGTCCCCGACAGATAATGAAGGAGCTACACGAGCAGTACCGGGCGCAGTGCCCAACGCGGCAGCGCCCGCACGCCTACGCGATCCTCTCGCTCTCATCACGAAACCCGTGATGGAACCATCCCAACGGCTTCCCAGGGAGCGGGCGGAAACTCGGGACATGACAAGACTGATCGGGCCCGCGGGTCGCGGTGCGATCGCGGCCATGCTCATCACAGCTATCGTCGGGGCGGGAACGCCGGCGGGTGCGCAGGTCGCGGTGCAACCGTCCTCTCCCGTTCAGCTCGATCGCTGCGACTACGTAACGTACGGCACGCTGTACAACACACCGGTCCACTACGACCTCTACGCCAGCTTCGTCGACCGCAGCGCGCGCGCCGTCAGCATGGTCAGGATCATCGTGGAGTTCTTCGACGAGCAAGGGAACGTGGTGCGCAAGCTCGATGCGGCGTACTCCGGCCGGTTCGCGCCGGGTCAGCGCGTCGATCGCCTGCGTTTCGGCCTCGGGGACGCGCCGAACCCCACGGCGGCGCGCCGCTGCTTCGTCGCGCGCGTCGAGTTCGCCGACGGCTCGGTCTGGAGCGTCGCGGAGCACTATGCCGAGGTCGAGCGGCCGCCGGTCAAGTGCCGGGTCGAAGCCAAGGACGGAACCTCGTTCGACGCGGCCTGGGGCGGCGCGCTCTGCAGTGCCGCGCGCGCGACCTGGGACGCCGCCCATCGCGCGCCGACCGCGCAGCAACCGCCGCGCGAGTGATCGATATTCCTAGCGGTTGAAAGCGACGAGCTGCGAAGAGTGTGAGGCGTCGTCGCAGTGGACGAGCATCGTGTTGCCGGACGAGGCGAAGCCTTCGTACGCTGCGCACGACGTTTTGATCGTTGCGAGGTGCCGGGCGCGCGCGACGTCGACGACGAAGATCCGGCCGTCTTCCATGGCGATCATGCCGAGGCGGCCGTCGGCGGCGACGATCCGCGCTTCGCCGTGGTAGCGCGCAACGCGCTGCTGGCGCGCGTTCGGGTCGAGGCCTCGCACGTAGACGCCGTCGCCGCGCTCGACGAAGATGCGGCCGGCGACCGGGCCGCCGATCCAGCGGCCGTCGATCTTCAGCGGCTCGGTCGTGCCGCGGGTGAGATCGAGGCGCGTCAAACGCCCGTCGACGACCGCGACGGCGATGCCGTGCTCGACGCGCGCCGCGCCGCGCACGATCGAGCCGTGCAGCGCGAGCGATCGGTTCGCGTCGAGGTCGATGCCTTTGATCCCGCCGCCGACGACGTTGAACCACAGATACCGCCCGTCGGCGCCGATCAGCGTGTCGACGCCGTCCGCGCTCGCGACAGCCTTGCCGTTCTTCGCGTCGATGGCGAGCAGATCACCGCTTCCCGGCACCGTTATGCCGATCGCGTCGCCGCCGAGCGGAAGCAGCGTTCCGAACGGCGCGTAGCGGTAACGATGCGTCCAGCGCAAACGGCCGTCGAACGTCCAGCCGCGCGCCTCGACGCCGGTCTCTGTCCGCGTCACCGAGACGAAACCGGACGGCGCCGCCGCGACGATCGGCGCATCGCCGAGGCTAACGCTGCGCACGATCGCTCCATCACGCGAGCGCAAGAAGACGAGGCCGGTTTTCGTCGGCGCAACCACCGCGCCGTTGCGCGCGGCACTCTTCGACATCGGCTCGACGGCTGCGCGCCAACGCTCGCGCCCGTTGCGCAAATCCAGCGCGACGAGCTTCCCGCCGCGTGGCCCGTAGACGGCGCCGTCCGCTTCGCTCAGCCATTGGTCCGTCGTGCGTGAGTCGATCGCGGCCGTCCACCGCGGCGGCGCGCTCCCGCCCGCCAATACCGCAGCCGTGAGCACCGCAGCGAAACCGAGCACGAGCAGAACACGCCGCATCGGGGACACCTCCGAGCGCGAAGGAAACGCTCCTAGCGTACCGGCGAATCCTGCAGCTTTGCTGGACTACCCGTGTTGCCGCTGCTCGCGGAGCGTCTCGCGGTCGGGCTCGGTGCCGAGCGGCGTCGGCGCGGCGACGATCGAGCCGCCTTCGTTCACGATGATCTCCTCCGCGACCACCGGATCGTTCGCGTCCTCGACGACGAGAATGTAGTCGCCCTCGGTGATCGCGCCGTCGACGTTCTTCGCGTCCTCGTCGCTCAACCCGTGCTCGCGCAGCGCGTCGTAGAGCGTCGGCTTGCCGCCGCGCCGGAACAGCTGCACGAGCGGGTTCTCGCCGATCGGCTGGACGATCTCACGACCGGCACCGACCGTCCCGCCCGCGCCGCCGAACGTGTTCGGATCGACGTGCTCGACGTGCGCCAGCCAGGTGTGCCGAAACCCGTCGCCATGCAGTTCGCAAACCGCGGCATCGACGAGCGTCCGGTCGGAAAACGTAGCGACGATAGAATTCGCGGACTCGTCTTTCTGCATCGGGCTCCTCCGCGAAATCGCATTCCCAATCCGCGTGATACGTCACATCCGAAGGCAAAAAAGAGCCGCCCGTCACGCAGCAGCTTACGCAATTGAACGCTCGCCAGGCCGTTTTCGGACGGGTTATGTCGAATCGCGCACGTGGAAAACGCCTTTTATACACGAGGGGTCGCAGACCGCAATTTGGATGTGGGTCTTCTCGCGAAAGTCCGCGCCGGGATATGCCGCGTCTCCTTCGACAAAGACCCCTTTGACGGTCTGAATCGGTCCGATGTCGGCATCGCTCGCGGCAATCCGGTGCGCGCGGTTGATCACTGCACAATCAAGGTTGTGGCGCATATGATCGCGAGAGTTGACCGGAACCGGGACACCGGACTTCTCCAATTCCCCCATGAGGACGGCGTGTGCGACGCGGACGAGGTCGATGCTGACTTTCGTCGTCAAGTCCAAGCAGGCGCCCAACTCAATGACCGCACCGATCACGAACGGCTGCTTGACCTTGGAGTCCCGGCGCCGCATCTGCTCGTGTGCAAACTCGAGCCCACGCTGCCAGTTATTCTCCCAGAAATAGATTCCGGGGCCGAGCCAATCGTAATTATTGTCGCTCGGCCTGAACGCCTCGCCGGCTATCAACGTCTCACCGACCTTGCGGTCACAACCGTGGAAGCCGAGGACGAACGACGACGAGAGCCGGTGCGCGCCGCTGCTGGACTTTCCCTTATTGGCTATAGTTCTTCGTGAGGCGTCCGCTCTTCGTCAGGATGCCGTCTCTAATGAGTGCCGCACGAGCCGAGCGTTTCGACTTCAACGAGCGTGCACTATATTTCTGGGCGGCCTTCTTGAACTTGCGAAGCAAGTCCGGATCGTCCACGTTGAATCGGCTGAACACTATACGGCCCTCGCGTCACATGCAAAGCCGCCTTCCGGCGGCTTTTGCGATCTTGCCATTGAGGCGACAAGCGGATCACGCAGGCAGTATATCTCGCCGATCTAGCGCTATCAAGACCTCAAATGCATTGCGCTGGCGAGTCGCGGATTCGTATGGAACGCCCGGACCAAGCCGGTCACTGCGAGGCTCCTTCGAAACAGCTAGGCGTTGACGTGCGCTACTGCGAGGCGGGCGTTGGCGAAATCGATTTTGGTTTGGGCGCGGCGCCAGGCTTCGAGATCGCTCCCGGCGGCGCGTTGTTCTTCCTGTGCGGCGGAGAGGTCGGCGCGGGCGTCGGCGATGTCGATCTCGTCCTGCTCGAGGGCGGCGTCGGCCAAGATCGTGATCTTGTCGGGGAGCGCTTGCAGGAAGCCTTCGCTGCAGGCGAGCTCGAGGCGGCGCGTCTCGGCGCCGTCGCGCACGTTCGCGCGCAGCACGCCGGGACGCAGCGCCGTCAAGTACGGCGCGTGCGAGGGCAGGATGCCCACTTCGCCTTCGGTGCCGACGGCGATGACGAGCTCCGCCTCGCCGTCAAACTTCACCGCGCGCGGCGTGATCAGCGTGAACGCGACGGCGTTAGCCATTCCAGCCCATCGCGCGGGCGGCTTCCTTCACCTCGTCGATCCCGCCGACGTACAGAAACGCCTGCTCGGGGATGTCGTCGACCTTGCCGTCGAGGATCTCCTTGAACGAGGCGACGGTCTCTTCGATCTTCACGTACTTGCCGGACCGGCCCGTGAACTGCTCCGCGACGAAGAACGGCTGCGAGAACAGGCGCTGAATCCGGCGCGCGCGCCCGACCGTCACCTTGTCCTCGTCGGACAGCTCTTCGACGCCGAGGATCGCGATGATGTCCTGCAGGTCGCGGTAGCGCTGCAGCGTCTCCTGCACGCCGCGCGCGACGGCGTAGTGCTCGTCGCCGACGATCGCCGGGTCGAGGATGCGCGACGAGGATGTGAGCGGGTCGACCGCGGGATAGATGCCCAGCTCCGAGATCGGGCGCGAGAGCGCGGTGGTCGCGTCCAAGTGGCCGAACGTCGTCGCGACGGCGGGGTCGGTGTAGTCGTCGGCGGGGACGTAGACCGCCTGCACCGAGGTGATCGAACCTTTTTGCGTCGTGGTGATCCGCTCTTCGATGCGGCCCATCTCGGTCGCGAGCGAGGGCTGATACCCGACGGCGGACGGCATGCGGCCGAGCAGCGCGGAGACTTCCGAGCCGGCCTGCATGAAGCGGAAGATGTTGTCCATGAACAGCAGCACGTCGGAGCCGAGCTCGTCGCGGAAGTACTCCGCCATCGTCACGCCGGTCTGCGCGATGCGGAAGCGCACGCCCGGCGCTTCGTCCATCTGGCCGAACGCGAGCGTCGTCTGCGCGAGCACGCCCGACTCTTTCATTTCCATCCAGAGGTCGTTGCCTTCGCGCGTCCGCTCGCCGACGCCGGTGAAGACCGAGAACCCCTTGTGGACCGCGGCGATGTTGCGGATCAGCTCCTGAATGAGCACCGTCTTGCCGACGCCGGCGCCGCCGAAGAGGCCGACTTTTCCGCCGCGCGTGTAGGGCGCCATCAAATCGACGACCTTGATCCCCGTCTCGAAGATCTTCGGCGTCGGCTCTTGCGAGGCGAAGTCGGGCGGGTTGCGGTGAATCGGCCAGTACGCCGCGGCCTTCACCGGCTCGTCGGAGTCGATCGCTTTGCCGAGCACGTTGAAGATGCGGCCCAGCGTCCCTTCGCCGACCGGCACCTTGATCGGTCCGCCGGTGTTCGTCACGACCGCGCCGCGCACGAGCCCGTCGGTCGAGCCCATCCCGAGGCACCGCACCTGGTTGTTGCCGAGCTCGCCCTGCACTTCGAGGACGAGATCGCGCTCGGCCATCGCGGTGCCTTCGAGCTGCACCGCGCCGTCGACGTGCGCGCCCGCGCCGTTCGCGCCGGCGTGCGAGCCGCCGCCGATGTGCACGGTGAGCGCGTCGTTAATCTTGGGCAGCGCATCGGCGGGGAACTCGACGTCGACGACGTTGCCGAGAACCTGGACGACCTTGCCGGTCGCGAGCGTCGGGGTGGTGGCGGAGGCGGTCACGGTATTCTTCCTTACGGTGCTTTCAGCTTAGCCTTTGAGGGCTTCGGCGCCGCCGACGATCTCCAAGATCTCCTTGGTGATCGCGTCTTGGCGCGCTTTGTTCATGTCGATCGTGTTTTGGTCGATCAGCTTCTTGGCGTTGTCGGTGGCGTTGTTCATCGCGACGAGCTGCGCGGCGTAGAACGACGCGTTCGTCTCGAGCATTGCCGAGTAGAGGGTGAACTCGAGATACTTCGGGAGCAGCCGGCCCAGCACGAACTCCGGCGTCGGCTCGAACTCGACCGAGCCGCCGGCGGTCTTCTGCCGTGCGTCCTCGCCGGCGGTGATCGGCAGGATCTGCCGCGTCTGCGGGCGCTGCAGCATCATGTTCACGAACTGCGGCGAGATCAGGGTCAGCGAGCCGATCCGCCCGCCGGTGAAGTCGTCGGTGACGCGGTGCGCCAGCTCGACGGCGGTTTCGTACATGTCGCCTTGCGCGAGCGGCCAGAACTGCAGCGTCTCGCCCGGCTGGCGGCGCAGCGCGTTGCGCCCTTTGATCCCGGTCGAGTACCAGGCGAGGTTCGCGTTCTCGCGCGCGTGCTGTTCCGCGGTGCGGATCAGGTTCGCGTTGAACGAGCCGGCCAAGCCTTTGTCGGCGGTCATCAGGATCACGCCGGCCGGCGCGCCTTCGCGGCCGGCCTGCATGAACGGGTGGTCGATCGTGCCGACGTTCGCGATCAGGTCGCGCAGCATCGCGCCGATCGCGTCCGCGTACGGGCGCGACTGCTTCTGCAGCGCCTCGGCGCGGCGAATCTTCGCCGCGGCGACCTGCTTCATCGCCTTGGTGATCTGCTGCGTGTTCCTCAGCGACCGAATGCGGTCGCGCAGATCGCGAACGGAAGGCATGGTGTCGCTTAGAATCCCTTGTTGAAGTCTTCGATCGCCGCGACGAGCTTTTTCTCGACGTCCTCGGCGAGCGCGCCGGAGGCGGCGACCGCTTGCGGGATGTCGGCATACTTCTCGTGCACGAACTCGACGAAGCGCTCCGCCCACTCGCTCACGCGCGCGGTCGGAATCGCGTCGAGGTACCCGCGCGTCGCCGCGAAGATCACCACGACCTGGTCCTCGACCGGCTGCGGGTGGAGCTGCGGCTGCACCAGGATCTGCGTCATCTTGTCGCCGCGGTTGAGCTGCTGCTGGGTCGCCTTGTCGAGGTCGGAGGCCAGCTTCGCGAACGCGGCCAGCTCGCGGTACTGCGCGAGATCGAGCTTGAGCCGCCCCGCGACGGCCTTCATCGCCTTGATCTGCGCCGACGAGCCGACGCGCGAGACCGAGATGCCGACGTCGACGGCCGGCCGGATCCCCTGGAAGAACAGCTCGTTGCGCAGGTAGATCTGGCCGTCGGTGATCGAGATGACGTTGGTCGGGATGTACGCCGAGACGTCGCCGGCCTGCGTCTCGATGATCGGGAGCGCGGTGATCGAGCCGCCGCCCTTCTCGTCGGAGAGCTTCGCGGCGCGCTCCAACAGGCGCGAGTGCAGGAAGAAGATGTCGCCCGGGAACGCCTCGCGGCCCGGCGGGCGACGGAGCAGCAGTGAGACCTCGCGGTACGCCTGCGCGTGGCGGGTCAGATCGTCGTAGATGATGAGGACATCTTTGCCCTCGTACATGAAGTACTCGGCCATCGCGCAGCCGGCGAACGGCGCGATCCACTTCAGCGAAGCGGGCTCGGACGCGGAGACGGCGACGATCGTGGTGTACTCCATCGCGCCGTGCTTCTGGAGCGTCTGCTGCAGCGAGGCGACGGTCGAGTTCTTCTGCCCGATCGCGACGTAGATGCAGATGACGTTCTTGCCCTTTTGGTTGATGATCGCGTCGACCGCGATCGCCGTCTTGCCGGTCCCGCGGTCGCCGATGATCAGCTCGCGCTGGCCGCGCCCGATCGGGATCAGCGCGTCGATCGCGCGAATGCCGGTCTGCAGCGGCTGCTTCACCGACTGGCGCTCGACGACGGTCGGCGCGGTGTTCTCGATCGTGCGGAAGCGCGTCGAGGCGATCTCGCCCTTGCCGTCGATCGGCTGGCCGAGCGGGTTCACCACCCGCCCGAGGACCGCGTCGCCGACCGGGACCGAGGCGATGCGGCCGGTGCGGCGGACCTTGTCGCCTTCCTTGATCTCGGTGTCGGGTCCCATGATCGCGACGCCGACGCTGTCCTCTTCGAGGTTCAGCACGATCCCGTTCAAGCCGTTGGGAAACTCGACGAGCTCCGACGACTGCGCGTTGTCGAGTCCGTAGATGCGCGCGATGTTGTCGCCGACCTGGATGACGGTGCCGACCTCGGCTTCGTTCGTCCCGGTCTGGTAGCTGGCGATGCGCTGTTTGATGATTCCGGCAATTTCGTCGGCGTTGATCATGGCTGGGCTTTCTGGGCTTGAGCTTGCTCTAATTTGTACTGAGGAGGCGGGCGATGTCGTCGAGGCGGCCGGCGACGGTGCCGTCGACGAGGCGGTCGCCCATCGTGATGCGCACGCCGCCGATCAGGTTCGGATCGACCGACTGCGTGACGTCGAAGGTAGTGGCGAACTTGGCGGCCAGGCGCTGCACGATCTCGTCGAGCTGCGACTTGGTGAGCGGCCGCGCGGTGGTGATCTGAAGCGGCTGCGCGCCGCGCGCCTCGCGCTCGAGGACGTCGAACTGCGCGACGATCTCCTCGACCAGGCTCTCGCGGCGCTTGCGCACCAGCAGCAGGATCGTGTGCAGCGCGATCGGGTCGAGCTTGGCGAACGCCTGCGCGACGATCGCCTCCTTCTCCCGGCGGTCCACGACCGGCGAGCGGAAGAACCGGCGCACGTCCGCGTCTGCTCCGAGCGCTTCGACGAACGTGTGCAGATCGTGCTGCACGCCTTTGACGCGGCCGGCCTCCTGCGCGAGCTGGAACGCGGCGGTCGCGTAGCGGCGGGCGAGCGTCTCGTTCGGCATCAGACGTTCCCTCGCGCGAGGTCGTCGACGGTGGTGCGGACGAGCGACTCGTCGAGCCGCTCGCTCACGCGCGCCGGCGCCTCGGCGCGCGCCTTCGCGAGCGCTTTCTCGATGAACTCCACGCGCAGTCGCGCGCGGGCGGCGTGCCGGGCGCGGTCGAGCTCGCCTTCGGCGTTGTGCAGGATCCGCAGCCCTTCCGCTTCCGCGTCGGCGATGATGTGGGCGTGGTTGCGCTTCGTCACGCGCTCGATCCGGTTGCGGATCTCGGCGGCGTCGCGCTCGGCGTTCTCTACCTCGGCGCGGGCTTTTGCGGCCTCCGCCTGGATGCGCGCGCGCCGCGCTTCGGCGTCCGCCAGCTCGGCGTTGCGCGCCTGCTGGTTGGCGACGACCGCTGGGATCAGGTACTTGCGGAACATCACCACCAGCACGATCAGGAACGCGATCGCGCCGAAGACTTGCGACCACAGCGCGACTTGTTCAAAGAACGCGCGCTCCGCGTCCATTACGCCGCCGCTCCCGGGCCGATCGCGCGCTCCAGCATCGTCTGCGCGAGCGACTCGACGATCTGCGGCTCGCCGGTGCGCGCCGCCGCGATCTCGGCGTCGGCCGCCTGGTGCGCCTGCTCGACGATCTCGCTCGCGCGCCGCTGGTAGTCCGCCACCACGTCGCCCGCCTCGTTCTGCGCCTCGCCGCGCGCCTTCGCGATCGCCGCTTCCGCTTCGCGGCGCGCGAGCGCGCGCAGCTCCTCGGCCCGGCCGCGCGCCGTCTTCACCTCGTTCGAGGCCGCTTCGATGTCGCGCGCGAGGCCGTCGATGTAGGCCCGGCGCTTCGCGATCGCGGCTCCGACCGGCTTGAGGAAGACGAGGTTGAGCAGGACGATGAAGAGGACGAAGTTGACGACCTGGACGATCAGCGTCCCGTCGATCGAGAGGAACAAGGCGGTACCGCTACTACTTGACGATCGCCTGGATGTGTTTCGGCACGTCCGTGACGGCGAAGAACAGGTAGAGGCCGAGTCCCAGACCGATGATCGGGAACGCCTCCAGAATGCCGACGCCGAGGAAGAAGAACGTGAAGATGTTGGGGCGGGCTTCCGGCTGGCGCGCGATCGCCTCGACGGCTTTCGAGGCGACGATACCGTCGCCGATCGCCGAGCCGAACGCGACGGCCGCGACGATCAGCGAGAAGCCGACCACCATCATTGCGAGGATCAGAGCATCCGAGGTCACGTGGTCGTACCTTTCCTTAGTGCTCCTCGGCCGTTGCCAAGGAGAGATAGACGATGGAGAGCAGGGTGAAGACGAACGCCTGCAGCGTTCCGACGAAGAAGTTGAAGAACTGCAGCAGGAACGGCACGACGGCCGCGCCGAGCGAGAGGTTCACCGGGCCGACCTTGACGTTCGACGCGATGATGGTGGCGACGACGAACAGCAGCAGCTCGCCGACGAAGATGTTGAAGAACAGACGCAGCGCGAGCACCACCGGCCGCGCCGTCTCCTCGATCACGTTGAGCGGAAAGAGGACGGGAAACGGCTTGAAGAGGTGCGCGTAGGCCTTGATCCCGTTCTGACGCACCGCGACGAACTGAATCCCGAAGAACACCAGCAGCGCGAAGGCGACGGTCGTGTTCAGGTCGGCGGTCGGCGAGCCGCCGAACGGCAGCCCCAGCTGCTTGAAGGGGAAGAAGCCGATCTGGTTCAGGATGAAGATGAAGAAGAACATCCCGATGAAGATCGGGACGAAGCGCTCGCCGTGCTTCCCGATCGTGCTGGTCGTCAGGTCGGCGAGGTAGTTGACGATCCCCTCGAAGGTCGCTTGGCGCTTGTTCACGCGGTTCGAGCGGTACGAGTTGCCGATGTACCAGAAAAACGCCAACGAGACCAGCATCACCAGCCAGGTCGTCAGGATCGTATCGGCGTGCACGGACCCGATCAGCGGCCAGTGCCACGTCAGGTGCGAGCCGACTTCTTCGTGCAACTAGGTTCCTCGTCGATATGCGTTGCGGAGCTCGATCGCGTACGATGCGAGCGGGGTGAAAAATCCGGCATAGGAGATCGCCAGCGCCCACGGCGGCCCGGTGACCCCGGCGACTGCCGGGAGTGCGCCGATTCCTAAGATTCGTACCACGTTGCTGAGCCCGTACACACCACGCGAGCGTCTCCCGGCGAGGAGGCGCTCGTTGTTGCGCATGATCAACAGCATGTTGACGACGCCGCAGCCCCCTCCGACCGCGAGGTCGAGCCCCAGGAGCGGAGAGCGGAGCGCCACCAGGATGGCGACCCCCGCGAGCAGCAGCGACGACCGGAAGGCGACCGACCGTTTCCGCGCGTCATAGTCGCGCAGCTCGGCCGGGTCGGCGCGCTCCGTATTGTCGCAAATTTCTTGGCTGACCTCCTGGACTTTCATCGCACGGGGGCCTTTCTGGGCTACTTGACCGAGCGGACGATCTGCGTGGCGAACAGCCCCACGCCGAGGAAGAGCCCGGCGAACGTCCCGACGATCACCCACCACGACGCTCCGGTCCTATTCCCGAGGAAGAGCCCGACCAGGAACCCGCCCGCGACGAAAGCGACGAACGTGCCCCCGGCCGCGAGCAGCGCCTGGCCCTTCACGCCGCGGCCGCGGGCGGCCCGAACTCGTCGGGGGCGGGACCGTCGCGCAGGACGTGGAGCAGCCAGCCGACGATCCGCTCGGCCGCGCGGCCATCGCCGTAGGGGTTCGAGGCGTGGGCCATGCGCGAGTAGAGGGCCCGGTCGGTCAGCAGCCGGCGCGTCTCCGCGACGACGTCGTCGTACTCGGCGCCGACCAGCCGCAGCGTCCCGGCTTCTAGGCCCTCGGGGCGCTCGGTCTCGCGCCGCATCACCAGCACCGGCTTGCCGAGGGTCGGGGCTTCTTCTTGCAGCCCGCCGGAGTCGGTCAGGACGAACCGCGAGGCCGCGACCGCCGCAACCGTTTCCGCATAGTTCAGCGGCTCGACGAGCCGGACGCCCGCGACGCCGTCCAGGATGCCGTGGACGACCGGGTGGACCTGCGGGGAGGGGTGGACCGGCCAGACGATTTGCGGGCGCTCGGGGAAGCCGGCGACCGTCCCGACCGCGCGGGCGATGTCGGGCATGAGGCCGTGGTTCTCGCGCCGGTGCGCGGTGACGAAGATCGTCGGGCGGGCGGGGTCGAGGCCGTCGAGCGCGGGCGTTTTGAGGCCCTGCTCGCGGACACGGCGCTCGGTGGCGAGAAAGGCGTCGATGACGGTGTTTCCGGTGACGACGACGTGGGCGTGGTCGGTGCGCTCGGCGAGCAGGTTCGCTTTCGCGCGTGAGGTCGGCGCGAAGTGGAACGTCGTCAGCACGCCGGTGATGCGGCGGTTCGCCTCTTCCGGATACGGCTCGGCTATCGTCGAGGTGCGCAGGCCTGCCTCGACGTGGCCGACCGGGATCTTCTGGTAGAACGCGGCAAGCGCGGCGGCGCTCGAGGTGGTCGTGTCGCCGTGGACCAGTACGACGTCGGGGCGCTGCTGCAGCAGCGTCTGCTCCATCCCGACCAGCACGCGCGTCGTGATGTCGGTGAGCGACTGCTCCTTCGTCATGATGTCGAGGTCGACGTCCGGTTTGATTCCGAACAGGTCGAGGACTTCGTCGAGCAGCTCGCGGTGCTGCGCGGTGACGCAGACGATCGGCTCGACGTCGGGGCGCGCCGCGCGCAGCGCCTGCACGACCGGCGCCATCTTGATCGTGTCCGGCCGCGTCCCCATCACGGCCATCACGCGCAACGGACCGCGGCTCAATGGAACGCGATCTTCAGCGCGCCGACGCCGCCGGTGAGAATCAATGCGAGCACGCCGAGCGCGAGACACACCGCGTAGATCAGCAGCACCGCTTGCCGCACGTTCAGCCCGAAGCGAAAGATCAGCTGATGGTGGAAATGCCCGCGGTCGGCTTCATAGAACGCCTTGCCGGCGCGGGTGCGGCGCACGATCGCGGCCGCCGTGTCGGCGACCGGCAAGCCCAGCACCAGCAGCGGCACCAGCAAGGAGATCGCGAACGCCGTCTTGCTCACGCCGATGATCGAGACCGTCGCGAAGACGAAGCCGATGAAGAGCGCGCCGGAGTCGCCGAGGATGATCTTCGCGGGGTTCCAGTTGTAGCGCAGGAAGCCCAGCGTCGCGCCGGCGAGCGCGGCGAGGACGAGCGCGATCTCGGGATGGCCGCGGTTGAGGTCGATCAGGATCAAGAACACCGCGGAGATCACGGTGACGCCCGAGAGCAGCCCGTCGAGCCCGTCGATGAAGTTGATCGCGTTCATCATCCCGAGGTACCACAGCAGCGTGAGCGCGTACGAGACACCGACCGGAAAGTACAGCGTCGCGCCGTGGTGGAACGGGTTGGTGATGAACTGAATCTGGAAGCCGTACAGCATCGAGATGCACGCGACGAGCGCTTGCGCGAGCAGCTTCGAGCGCGGCGACATGCCCATCACGTCGTCCCAGATCCCGACCATGAGGATGAGCGTGCCGCCGAAGATCAGCCCGACGACGTCGTGCAGGTTCGCGACGTCGCCGTACTGCTTGGTGCGGATGAGGTAGCCGAGCGCCGAGAAGAGCGCGAGCGCGAAGCCGAGGTAGACCGCGATCCCGCCGATGCGCGGCTTCGGCTGGTCATGCATGCGCCGCCCGCCGGTCGCGTCGAGCATCCCGACGTTGAGCGCGAGCCGCCGGACGTACGGCGTGACGAAGAGCGCCGTCGCGCACCCGATCACGGCGACCGCGAGGACGATCAGCGGGTTCATGCCGGGAAGCGCACCGGCTCGGGGAGGTACCGTTCGAGCACCACCCCCGCTTCGGCGAGGAGCCCCTCCCCGACCTCATCCGGATAGGCGTCCTGGTAGACGATCCGCACCACCCCCGCGCTGATCAGCAGCTTCGAGCACCCCGCGCAGGGCTGGTGGGTGCAGTACGCCGTGGCCCCCTGGGTGCTGACCCCGTGCAACGCCCCCTGCACGATGGCATTCGCCTCGGCATGGGTCGCCCGCAGGCAATGCCCGTCCACCATGATGCAGCCCACGTCCGTACAATGCGGGATCCCGCTGGGAGCACCGTTGTAGCCCGTGGTGAGAATCCTCTTGTCCCGGGTCAGCACAGCGCCGACGCTCGCCCGCGGGCAAGTCGCCCGGGTGGCAACCGTGCGGGCGATCTCCATGAAATAGGCGTCCCAGCCGGGGCGCGTCGCTACGGAAATTGCTCGAGCTCCGCCTATTCTGTCTTGGTGCACCGAGTTCCGCATATTCGCCAGACCGGTTGTCCTAACCGTCACCGCTCGCCCCGGTCCGATCCAAGGACCTTACGCGGACGGCCTGGACCGAGGAATCCGTCGCTGAAAATCAACGTCGAACATCAACGTCCGCGCGAGCGCGACCTTCGATGTGAGCGCTGGCCTCCGAGGACGGCGGGCTAGCTCCGCAGAGCGGTCATGCGCCGGCTCGAGCTCGCCGGATGAAAACGAACGCATCGTTGACGACCAGGCCCTTGGGCCTCGAGCGGCTGAATAAGATATGGCACGTCGCCGCCGGCTTGAACGCCAATGCTAACGTTGGTCGAGGTGTCAATGGCCGCAGGGTTTGCTTATTCCCTTATCCAGCCGAGCAGGCAAGCAGATGCCTCCGGGCGTCGCGACTCGCTAAAGGCCCGTTATGCTCACCCGCCGTATGGGGGCAGGGGGCCGCGAGATCTCCCTGTTGCCGCCTCGTGCCATTTGCTTTGTGATGCGGAATACCGTGACAATCCGCCCTTTCTTGACAGGGCCCCGCAAAACCCCGCATAATCGAGCGGACAGATGGAGCCAAAAGCCCACTCCCGAGGGGACCTGGAGCAGAACCACATTCGATCGGACGTCCGAGCAGATCTAGAGAAGGGGTCCTTCCCACTATGGGCCTTGCGCCGGTATCAACGTGCGACCGGGAAGGGCGACCGTTCGGCGCTTGACTTCATCATTGAACGTTGGGCAATGTTAGAGCCCGGAGCCGAGTCCTACGGCGTAACGCTGCATCACTTCGAATGCGAGCGGGCACTCAACAAGGTAAGCCCCATCGACCACAAACGTCGAGCGGCGAGCGAGGAAGGAACGGCAGGTTGATCTACACGCAATCCGGTACGCCCCGTTCCAAGGATCTTGCTGCGCTCCTAGACGAACTGCGCGCGCTAATCCAAGAGAAAAGCATCTCCCGAAAATTGCCGGGCGAACCGGACTATGTCTTGGCGTCGGGAAAGCACAGCCGCTATTATTGCGACACGAAGAAGGTCACGCTGTCGCCTGCAGGTGCGCTGCTGACCGGCGAGATTCTCTTTACCCTCCTCGACGGTAAAGTTGACGCGGTCGGCGGCCTGCAACTCGGTGCGACGTTCATAGCGACCGCAGTGGCGCTCGTTAGCGGTCAGCACGGTCGTCCCATCTACGGATTCACGGTTCGCGAACAGCAGAAAAAACACGGCACGAAGGAGAACATTGCGACGTCGTTTAGTCCAAACGGCCGGGATCTACTCGAACCGGGTCGCCCGGTCGCCATCGTGGACGACGTTGTGACGGAAGGCGGTTCGATTCTGCAGGCTGTTAGAGCCGTCCAAGAGCGTGGCTGCAACATCGTTTCGGTTGTCAGCATGGTAGATCGAAATCAGGGCGGCGGCGATCATCTTCGTGACCTTGGACTTCCCTATTTCGCGCTCTTCAATGCTGTCGAACCGGGCATCCTAACAACAAATGACCGACTACTCGACCGTCCGGAGATTCATCGAATCCCTTCCGCGTAGCGGCTTCTATGTTGACATCCTGGAGGAACTCGCGAAGAGAGCCGGATGGCTCTCTGGAGCGGAGCCTCAGCTAGCAGCCCAATTTACGCTGATTCGCGATGCATTTGCCGCGTTAGCATGGCGTTGGAAAGACGAACCATTGAGTCCCAACGTCTCCGACGCTGTTTCCTCGCAGATCGTGGCGGCGATTACTCGTGCACTTGAAGAGCCGCAATGCGAAACCTGCAACGAACTTGCGACGGTCCTGAACTGGGCTCGAAGCTATCCGCTACGCTCGGGGCAAGAGTAAGATCCCGTCGGATCATATTTTCGCCCTCTCAATCGGTGTCGATCGCTTGCGCATGCCGACGCGAGGTCGCGCCTGAGAAGTCTTTGACCTGCGATTTGACGGTTCGACTCGCGGAGTTGAACGATCAACGGAGAATACTAGGTTATGAAGTTGCTCTTTACGATCCAAGCGCTGACCCGGCAGACGTTGCCGGCGCAGCCGCAAAATAACATTCCTCAAGCAGCAGAAGTCATTGCGGTCGCTCTCACTACAGTGGCGGAGGGTCAGCCTCGACAAGCGCCAGTCGTTCCAGCAATCACCGTTTATGTACCAGTTGAGGAGGGCGAACACCTTCGAATCGGCCAGAGGTTTGAATCGGTAATCAAACCAGAGCACCACCATCACGGGGAGGGTCAACCACACGATTCAACTGAATAGTCCTCCGACGCCCTTAGCGCTCAACTTCGCGCTGTAGTCTGGGCCTTGGCGTCTCCGCGATGTTCACCAAGCGCGATATAGAACCGCTCGGGTGACGATCATTGCGATCAGCGCCATCGCTGCAAGAAGGCTTTTGTGCATTCGTCGTCAAGGAGAAGTGAATGGCGCACTCCTACGCCGCTTCGCAACGGTCTCCAGGACCATCTTTCAATGCGAAAGCGCGGGAAGTCTGGAGCCCGCAGCGGCTTTAGCCGAGCCGCTCCTCGAGGTGGACGGTCGCGGTCGCCGGGGGCTTGCCGATCGCGCGGCGGAGGTTGGCTTTTACCGGAAGGTTGTGCGATGCGTTAACGCGCCGTCACGGTCGGCGTGCGCTCGGAGAAGCAGCGCGGCGGGTTGGTTTCGGTTGCGCGCGGCGGACTTTCCATGCTTGCGCCAAGGTGCCGTTGCCGTAGGCGCTTTCGAGCCCTGACCACGGAACATCGACGACGTCGGGGTATTTCGGATCGGCGACGTGATACGTCTCTCCAGTCACCCTTGCACCAGGAACGAAATGGAAGGTGCCGAGGTCGAGCAGGGCGAGGACCGGCCGCCGGCGTCGCATCGAAACTCACGCGCGACACGATGCCGCCGCTCCCGGACGTCGCGCCGCCGCGATAGATCTCGCCGAAGAGCACGAGCATCAGCACGGGGAACACGACCCAGAAGATGAGGCTCCGGCGCTGACGCGCGAGCTCGGTCAGGATGCGCCGTGCGACGGCGGCGGTCTGACGCAGCATCGCTCGGCCGGCCCTTCCGCCGGCACGCGCGGGCAGCGTCTCGAGCCAGTTCGTGATGCAGCGCAGCGCGAGGCCCACGTTGCCGATCTGACAGTGGTTCTGCGCCTGATCCGCCGCGGTGAAAATGCGCGCCGTGACCGAGGCTGCGTTCGTCAGCGCGTCCAGTTGATCGGCGAGCTGGTGTTCCGGGACGTATTGGTCGTCAGCACCGCACGGCAGCAGCACGTCCTGGGTGATGCGGGGGGGACACGTCGCGCGTCGTGTACGCGCGCAGCCCTTCGAAATAGGCGTGCGGCGTCGGCGCGCCCATCACATGCATGCCTTGCTTCACGCCCCATTCCACCATCAGGTCGCGCCGTCCGAGCCGGCTGACGACCGCGTCCAGGAGCGGCGGCGCGAGCGAGAACGCGCGCAGTGCGGCCGACTTGCCCGGCGAAAGGCGCGCGGCGTGGCGAATGCACGCGCCGCAGTCCGTCATCACGTCGAACGCGATCGCGCGGTGGACGCGCGGTTCGAACGCCGCAGCCCGGATGACGAGGCACCCGCCGAGCGAGAGGCCCATCAACGTGACGCCGCGCGCGCCGGTGTAGTCGAGCACCGCCGCGACGGGCTCGTGCCACGCAGCGGTCAAGGGCAGGCCGAATTCCTCGAGGGCACCACCTTGGCCGGGACCCTCGAACGCGACCACATCGTATCCCGCATCGCGCAGCCAGAACAGCATCGGAAGCCATTCCTCGATGTACGAGTCGTAGCCGCCGAAGACGACGACGGTGTCCTTCGCGCGCTCGGAGCGAAGGTGATACAGCGGCAGCCGGCGGCCGCGGAACGGCACGAGCTCGCGATCCTCGGGCCGCATGCCGTACCCCGCGAGTGCGAGCGCGACGAAGCGGTCCCGCGCGGCACGTTTGCGCGGATCGTCCGCGAACATGAAGAACTCCGCGAGCCGCAGGTAGTAGGCGCCGGGAAGCGTGCGTTCTTCGGCGAGCGCGGCCTCCGCCAGGCCCGTGAACGCGCGGGTCCAGCCACCGTAGTCGCGGATCGTCGCAGCGGCCTCGCGGATCTCACCGAGCATGCGGTCTTCACCGACCCATCCGTACATGCGGTTGAGTTGGAAGTTCAGTCCGCGATCGGGATGAAGATCGTAGTAGCGCTCGGGGAACCGGAAGGCGCGCGCGTCGCGCGTGCGTGCCGGCGCCTGCGTCGCCGTGCGATCGGCAGCGTCGTTCTCCATGCCGCGATGATGGCTCGGCGAAGCGAAGAACTCGTGAGCGGCGGTTCCCGACTGCTTCTCACGCAGGGCGCGGCGCTACAGCGTCGCAATCGGCGTGAGGGAAACCCGAGGTGGCCGCGCAAGTGCAGCGGCGGCGCCTTCAGGAAGTCCGGATTAGAAAGCCGCCCCAGCGCGCCGGGGAAAGAACCACTAGGCCTTCAGGCGGGCAGAGTAGTGTCGTCCGCTTGCATGACCTCCCGGCCCGGAGTTATACAGACGACGATCACCGACTGACGGGTCTTTGTTTACCCGTCGTCTCCAACGGGACGAAGGTAGCGACTTGTCGGGCGCTGGACGTCTGGCGTTTGCATACCAAGATGCGCTCGGTGGAGTAAGAGAGCGACGTCTGTGATGTCAGGTGAGCCGGATTCGGTGTAGTACGAGTGAATTGCAGCTAGCGTGTCGTCTTGGCGCTTGCGGGCTGTCATGGCGAGCATGATCTCGGCGAAATCTGCGGCGGCTTGGAGATCCGATGCGACGGCTCCTTGGCGGCGTGATACGAGAGCGAGCAGAAGGACGGAGATGAGTCCGTCCTTTCCGCTGGAGTTCTCGTAAGTCAGGAACGCTTCACGCAGTAGGCGCTCCCGCTCCGAGGCCGGCTCTCTTGTCCAGTCGATGCCGTAGCGTTCAAATGTTTCCGGGGCTCGGAACGGGACGACGTTTTTCATGATGCGTCGCACCGGGTCCCCAGGCGTTCGGTGCCACGGTAAATTCCGGCAGTGCGGAGCGCCGTCAGGTCGCTTCGGAAGGCGTGCATCGTGCCCCCGAAGCGCTCTTTGTAGGCCTCGTACCTGACGGGTTCGCGGCGGACGAATCGGGCGAGGAGCCAGACGATCCGGGCGATGTCGCGGCGGCTGCGCTTCCGGGTGGAGAATGCGCGCCGGGGGCTCGACGCAGGCGCGTCGAACGGGTGGGTTGTCATTCGATGATCCCTTCATCGGGTGACGGGCCCGGTCGGTGTTGCTGCACTGATCGGGCCGCTTCAGTTTATTGTGGAACTTCAGACGCGCGTTTCAGCGGCGGAGTTGTTCCTTCGTTATTATAGCACAAACGTCGCACAAGTGTTCGACTTTGCCAGAAAAACTTTTCTGGTTGCACATCGCGTTTCACGGCGATTAGCGGGCTCGCGCGTGAAGGCGCATCGAACACCGGTTGCCGAACTTCGCCGCGCGAGAGGAGACTTCAGATGCCCGCAGAGCAAAGCGCCAACGAACAAACCGTCCGCCGGATCTACGACGCGTTCAACGCGCGCGACATCGGGTTGCTGGCGTCGCTCTTCGCCAACGATTGCACCACGACCGACATGGGGACGGGTCGTACCTACACCGGCTTCGCCGGATTCATGGAGTGGGTGAAGCCGTTCGCCGACGCACTGCCGGACTCGACCGCCACGCCGGTGTTCGTCATCGAGGCCGGCGATTGGATTGCGACGGAGCACGTCGGCCGCGGCACGCAGACGGGGACCTTCGTCACGCCCGACGGCGACGTTCCCGCCTCGAACCGCCCGATCGAGATCAAGTTCGCCGAGTTCTTCCGTCTGCACGACGGCAAGGTCGCGGAGTTTCGCGCGTATTGGGACAGCGGCTCGGTCGTCCGCCAGATGCGCTAACGCGCCGTCACGGTCTTCGTGCGCCGGGAGAAGCGGCGCGCCGGGTTGGCTTCGGTTGCGCGCGGCGAACTTTCCACGCCTGCGCTAAGCTGCCGTTGCCGTAGGCGGTTTCGAGCTGCGACCACGGGACGTCCACGACGTTCTCGTACTTCGGGTCGGCGACGTGATACGTCTCTCCGGTCATCCCTTGCACCAGGACGAAGTGGAACGTGCCGAGGTCGAGCAAGGCGAGGACCGGTCCGCCGGCGAGCGCGTTGCGCACCGCTGCCTCGGTGACGTCGGCTGTGTCCGAGCCGAGCGGTTCGGCGCTCATCTTCAGCGCGGCGTAGAGCGCGGGGATGCGGAGCTCGTCCAAGGCCTGATTGCACTGCGCGGTCGCGCCGTTGATGCAGCACGCGACCGCGCCGGGCAGGTAG
Organism: Candidatus Eremiobacterota bacterium; assembly: GCA_019235885.1. Lineage (GTDB taxonomy): Bacteria > Vulcanimicrobiota > Vulcanimicrobiia > Vulcanimicrobiales > Vulcanimicrobiaceae > Vulcanimicrobium. The sequence goes on from JAFAKB010000054.1 coordinate 23,462, forward strand.
CTCGTCACGATCTCGCACTGCTTGGGCGCGGCGAGGTTGAACGTGCCGGCCGCCATGCGCGCGCAGGCGGCCCAGCACCAATTCGTCTGCTCCTGAAGCTCGGGCACGGAGCGACTCCGCTCAGGACGACGGTTCCGAGGCGCACGGGCGGTCGTCCGGCGCTCCCGAGACGAACCTGAACCGGCCCGGTCCGCCATTCGGCGCGAGGTGCGCGCGCGGCGGCGAGGTCGGCGTCATCGTGCCGTCTCGCATGACCGCGGTGATGTCGGCGAGCATCGTCGTGCTCGAGGCCCAGTAGCCGTGGCCGAGGAAATCGCAGCGGAAGTACGATGCGTCGACGGCGTTGACGTTCGGCGGCAGCGCGAGCGTGTCGTCGCAGCCGGTCAGGCCCGCGCGGCAGTGTCCGTGCAGCTCGCGCGAGAGCTGCAGCGCCTTGTCGTGCGAGCTGCTGTACAGCGTCAGACCTTGCGCCGCGGTCGCCATCGCCGGCACGGCTTCCCAGAACGTCGCCGCGTCGACGTCGGGCGCGGCGAACACCACCTGGCCGACGCGGCCGTGCAGTCCCGCCGGCTTCGCGCGCGCGAGATAGTCCAGCGCCGCGACCACGACGCGGTTCCCCATGCTGTGCGCGATGATGTTCACCGTCGCCGGCCCGTCGCTGCGCTGCAGCAGCGCGACCAGGAAATCACGGAAGTGCTGGGCCGCCCAGCCGTTGTTCGTCTCGTCGTCGATGTAGCGCAGCGTCTTGTTCTTCGAGGGCCAGCTGTAGGCGAGCGGCACCGCCGCCGTGTCGACGCTCGCGGCCGCGCCCGCCGTCATCCGCACCGGCCCTTCGAAGTTGTTGTTGAAGCCGTGGACGAAGATCGTCACGGTCGAGGCGCTCGGATACGCGCTCTTCATCGCCGTGACGAACGCCGCGAGATCGGCCGACGACTCGACCGGCCCCAGCAGCGGGCCGTTCACGCGCACGATTCCGTAGTGCAGCGCGCAGTCGGGCGCGGGTTGGCAGGCGAGGATCGGCCGTTCGTTGGTGAACGCTTGGCCGAGCGGCGGCGGCGCCGGCGCCGAGCCCGCGACGCGGTCGGTGACGGTGAACGTCGTGCGCGGCGGCAGCGCAGCGCCGCCGAGGCGCACGATCCGGCCGAGTTCCAGCGTGCGGTGCGCCGTCGTCCCGCTGCGGATCACGACCGTGCCGAACGACTTCGACGTGCCGCGGTACTGCGCTTCGAGGCCGTAGGTGCCGGGCGGGACGAGCGGCGGAATGCCGCTGTCGGGCGCGGCGTTGGTGAAGCTGTAAAACCCGCCCGCGTCCGAGAGCGCGTTAACGACGACCGTGCCGTTCTTCACCAGCCGGACGTCGGCTTTCGCGACCGCTTTCTGCCCGGACCGAACGTGCCCCTCGAGCACCACCACGCGCGCCGTCTGCGGCGCGAGCGGGTTCGCCTCGACCGCCTGCTGCGCGGCCGCCGCACCCGGAACGCTCGCAAAAACCACCGCGAGCAAAGCCGCCGTCTTCACCATGCCGTACACACCTGCACCTCCCGTGGCAGCCTTTCGCCGAGCGGTACCGTTCGGCCCGGCGCTTACGTGACCGTGAAGTCAACCGTTGCCGGGCCGACCGTGCCTTGGAACGCGCCGGTCGCCGGTTGGAAACCGGCGTAGTGGTAGACAAAGGTGAAGCGATAGCGGCCGGGAGTTCCCACCGGGTAGAATGTCGCCGCTCCTCGGCCGAACTGGTCTACGCGAATGCTGCGCAGCGCCTGCGCTCCTTGTGCGGGGTCGACCGCCGACGTCCAGGTGATTGTTGCGGCGGCGCCGGCGGCGACCCCCGTCACCGTGGCCTGCAAGATGGAGCGCAGGTCGTCGTCGTATTTCACGGTTGTGGCGTGGCCGGCGAGCGGAGCGCCGTCGCGGGTCGCGGACTGCACGTCGACGTTGCCTTCGTCGACGGTGCTGAGGCCCGCCGTCGCGCCGGTTTTGTTCGTGAGCGTAACGACGACGCTGACCGGCTCGCCGTGCGTGTACGCCGGCTTCGTCGGCGCGGCTTGGAGCTGAATGCTGCCGGATTGGGGACAACCCGTCAAGACCGTGACCACAGCGAGAGCGAACGCATAGCGTGCATGTCGGTACATGGCGTCGTCCTAAAAGATCGCGCCTTTCGGCAAGTCGTGCTGTCCATATTTCTTACGCTGCGGTAATTGCGGGTTTGCATTTTTTCTATAGCGATTTTCTTCGGTCGCGGCGCGCACTTCGTCGACTGCGATTCCGGTGCTGTCGTCCTCGCCCGGATTGCTCTGGCCCTTGTCGTCATCGTAGGCGTGCTTCAGCTCGTGAAGCAACGAGGCGCACGGGTCGCGCTGCGTGCCGTCCGAGTACGGGTTGACGTTGGACGGGTTCCAGTCGACGCTCGTGTCGGAGCCGGAATTCGGAGTGCCGTTGGCCTGCGCGTTGCCCTGAACCGGATTCGTCGCACGCTCTCCGTTTCCATCGCCCGAGATCGTGATCGTGTGCCGGTGCGAGCTCGGCGTCGGCTGCTGCAACTGATCGAGAATCGCCTTCGTCTCTCCGCCGGCGGCCTTGAATCGCTCGAAGCACGCTTCTACCTGGCCCCGAAAGTTCGCATTGCCTTGGGAGTCGATGATGATGACAGCGTTCGCCGTTTGTGCGGCGAGCATGACCTGTAGCACCACCGCAGCGCAAAACGAGATGCCTCGGTGGGCCGAGCGACCGAAAGCAGCCATTACGTCCGTCGAATCTGCGGTCAAAAAACCGCGACGCACGATTGGTGGATAGACTATACGCCGCTCCCCGCTACCGGTCAAGATGGCAAACAACCCTACCGTGTGGCAGATTGACGCGTTTGGCATTATGCCGTTCTTCCATCGCGTCGCCTCAAAGCGGGAACGATGTAGCCGTGATCCGATTCCGCAGCCGCCTCGGCTGGCTTTTTTTGCCGCCTTTCTTCTCGACTCGGGGCTGGTAGTGACGTCGTTTAGTCGCTCGTCGACGGCTCATCATGCCGTTCACCGCCTGCACCTCCGGCGGCAGGCTTTCGCCGAGGCTACTGCCACCCAAATTGGCGTATGTCAGGGCCTGCCAAATAGAGGCCAAGCGTGCCCTGGCTCGAACTAGGCACACACGGGCACGTGCTTCGAACGAGAGGCCACCGATGGACCGTCGCCGCCACCACCTTGTCGTGCCGCTTATGGCTTCGCTGCTGTGCGCCGAGGTGCCGCACGTCGCGTGGGCGTCGGACTCCGACAAGACCGTCATCGTTGTCGGCAGCAGCAACCAAGTCTTGAGCGTTCTCCCTCCGACGCCGATGCCGACACCCCAGCCGTCCGACAACCTCGGCATCTGCCCGACGCTGACGCCGTCAGGGCCGGATCAGTTTTGCGTCAACATCGACGCCAAGGGGGTCAGCGTCGCCGTCAAATTCAGTGAAGTCCCCCGCGCCCCGGCGCAGATTTCCTGCGCGCGCCTTTTCAAGCTGAGTGACCCGGCCAAACTCGAAAGACGACTAATCCTCGAGGTGCGCCTCGACAAGGTACTCGTGGAATGCGACGTCAGCGATTCGTTCCTGGTCGCGCAATCGGTCGAGTCCGCCCTCCCCGGAGTCCTCGGCGGCGCAACGTTGACGACGATCGCGGTTCCGTGGAATCGGTTGCATCCAAGACCGAGAGGTGGCGCACTGAACGTCTCGGTTTATTCGACGACGAAGCATAAGGTCTTCACATACAGTTACAATACGACACTGGATATCGAACCGCAGACGGTCGCAGTCGCTGCACGGTACGCGCCGTACGCAAGGCTCGTTACGCCGATGCCTTCGCCGGGCGCCGCCGCCGCGCCGCTCCGATTGAGGGCTATCGGCGCGGATTTCGCCGTCCTTCCGAACATCTTCAACATGTTCACAGCCGCCGGCTTGCAAAACGACGCCAACGTTTCGACGCAGAAGGCCCTGGCACAAATCACGAAGTTCGCACCCGTTCCCTTACCGACCGATCCGGCGCAGCCCCTCGTGCCGCAGACGCTTCAGACGCGCTTGCAGCCTCAGTTTGCATATCCGGGACCGAGCGGCGGCCTCGTCGATCCCAATTTGAAGCCGCTGTTCGACACGACGCCCTTCGCCATTCAGAGCGTGTCGACGCTAAACTCCGGCGCAGCCTATACCTACGTGAACGACTACCTGAGCGCAACGGCGCTGTACGCGGTAAAAGAAGCCGGCGGCTACGTCAAGGCGTACAACATCGTCTACACGCAACCCGTTGCGACACCCTCGCCGATCCCGATCCCGACGCCGACGCCGGCACCGTCCATCCAACGACTACAACAACAAATTCCCTCCACCTACGGAACGGTGCCAGACGCCGCTTTCATGCCGACGACGGTTTCCGTGCAATATGCCGACGTTGTGTCGAAAGGCATTTTAGATCGCGTGGGAGCGGTCGCCTTCGACGTCAACGCGTACCAGCCCGTCAAACCGCACCAGAATGATGTGGATCACCCGGAGTCGACGTATCGGTCTACCACGGTCCACGTGCTCGGCAATCTCGCCGAAGACGAGAACGCGCAGGCCAGGCCCGGCGCTCGCGCGGGATCGTTGGCGTCCGCGTACCATGCGTTTCTCGGAGAATCGGCCGCGTACACGTACGCGACCGGCGTAGGACACTTCCTTCAGCTTCGCGAGACGGCCGGAATTCAACTCGACGACGCGTTCTTCGCGCCGTCTGCCGGCATGACGACGTACGTCGCGCCGCTCAGCGGCCCCGTCGTCCACGCCGGCGCAACCGTCGGCAACGGCGAACAGAAACCGCGGATTATGTCGATCGACGTCGTCGGCTACCGGTTGACCGACGCGTACGGCGACGTCGCGACGAACGAGAGCTGGCAGGTCGCCCTGCCGGTCGCCGACACGCCGGCGGTGCTGCTGGCCGGGTCGCAAACGACGTCGCTCTCCGACCGAATTGCGATTCTCCAGCAGGGACTCGTGACGTCGTACGGCTCGCTCCTCGTGCCCCTATTGACGAGTTCCGGCAGCGCGCTCCCCGTAACGACCCGGCCGCAGTACCAGCGATTCGTTGCGCTCACACAGTCGTTCCCGCTCGGAAAGACCGAGATGCAACTTACGGCCGGCGTTCAGAGCGGCATCGGGACGGCGTGCACCGCGCAGAAGGGCGCCGGAGCGCAGTTCGCCTGCACCACGGCGGGCAACAGCAACTTCACCTGGGGAACGACGTTCAAACACCCGGCGTCCGGTTTTCAAGCGGGCATCGCGACCACCTCGGCGACGACTCCCGCCGTTTTTTCAGCGAGCTCCGCCGTGCGCTATTTCGGACCGCTGAGTACCAGTCCCGGCTCCATCACATCGTTCATTTCTTACACCAAATGCGTGCAACTTACAGCCGGCTATACGAACACGGCGTTCGTGCAGGGATCGTCGATTCCGCAAAGAGGCTCGACGCTTGCAGCTCAACTCGACCTTCCGTACGGCGACGTCGCCGTAAGCATAGGTCTCGTGAACAGTCGAACCTCGGCGGTCGCTCAGGTTCAGCCGTCGGCCGTCTACGTGCTGCTTCACGGCATGAGCCAAACGGGACCGCGCCGGTCGCGCTGTGTAGGGCTGCCGTCCGTCTTAGCATCCAACGGAAAGAGTTGAGGCCGCTCAGGCGGAGGAGGTACGTACCGGGACGGAGCTCGTCGAGCCGAACATGCGATCGCCGGCGTCGCCGAGGCCGGGGACGATGTAGCCGTGATCGTTCAGGCGCTCGTCGACGGCGGCGGTGACGATGCGCACGCCGGGGTGCTCGCGCGTCAGCGTCGCGATGCCTTCGGGAGCGGCGATGATGCAAACGAATACCGGCGTCTTTGCGCCGCGCTGCGCGAGCGTCGCGAGCGCCGCCGAGCCGGAGTGGCCGGTGGCGAGCATGGGGTCGAGGACGAAGACGTCGCGCGATGCAAGATCGTCGGGCAGGTTCGCGTAGTACGGGATCGCGGCGAGGGTCTTCGGGTCGCGGTAGAAACCGAGGTGCGCGACGACCGCGTCGTCGACGACGGCGAGAAACCCGGGCAGCAAACCAAGACCCGCGCGCAGGATCGGCGCGACGACCGGGCGCGTCGCGATGCGGTGCACCTTCGCCAGCGCGACCGGCGTTTGCAGCTCGAGCTCGGTCATCGGCAACTCGCGCGTCGCCTCGTACGCCAGCAGCTGGCCGAGCTCTTCGACCAGCCGGCGGAAGACCGGCGTCGGCGTCGTCGAGTCGCGCAGCCGCGCGAGACGGTCCTGAACCGCGGGGTGGTCGACGATCAGCGGCGAGCGCGCAGACGGCACGAGTCTTTCATCGCGCCAGGGGAGCGCTCGCCCTGCAACCTCGCGCGACGCGTCGAATACGAGGGACCATGCAGCGCCGCCGTTTCATCGCCTCGTCCGCCGCCGCGCTCGGCGCGGCCTCCGCGCCCGCCCGCATCCGCGCGGCCGCGCCGGCGCTGCTCTCGGCAGCGCAGCGCGCGCCGATCGAAGACGCCGTCGGGAAGGCGATGGCGGCGAGCGGGACGCGCGGCGTGAGCGTCACCGTCGCGCGCGCGGGCGAGGTGGTCTACGCGAAGGGATTCGGCGTGCGCGACGTGCAGGGGCCGCTGCCGGTCGACCCCGCGACGATCTTTGCGATCGGCTCGATAACCAAGCAGTTCACCGCCGCGGCGATCATGCTGCTGGCGCGCGAGCACCGGCTGAGCCTCGACGAGAAAGCCGCCGCGTACGTCCCGCTCGCGCCGCACGCGACCGAGTACACGGTGCGGCAGCTGCTGCAGCAAACGACGGGGCTCGCGAACTACACCTCGGTCCCCGGCTTTCTCACCAGCGTCGCGGAGTCGCGCACGATCACGCCGGAAGGCATTCTCGCGCTGATCGCGCGCGCACCGCTCGGGTTCACGCCCGGCACGCGCTTCGAGTACAGCAACACCAACTACGTCGTCCTCGGCACCATTATCGAAGCGCTCGCGCGCGTGCCGTACGGCCGCTTCGTGCACGAGCGCATCGCGCAGCCGCTCGGCCTCACGCACCTTACGTTCGGGCCGCCGCCGGCCGGCAGCGACCTCGCGCGCGGCTACGAGCCGCAGACCGGTGCGACCGCGGTGACGCCGTGGACGCCGCAGGCGACGTACGCCGCGGGTGGGATCTACGCAGCACCTGCGGATCTCGTGCGCTGGGACGAAGCGTTCTTCGGCGGCCGTTTGCTCGATGCCGCCACCGTGCGCGCGATGACGACGCCGCCGCAGCTCCCCGGCGGCGCGCACACCGACTACGCGATGGGTTGGGTGCGGCAAGAGCTCGACGGCCATCCGACGATCTGGCACAACGGCGGCGTGATCGGCGCGCACACGCGCAACTCCTACTTTCCCGAGCAGCGCATCGAAGTGCTCGTGTTCGCCAACTCCGCCGGATTCGACGAGACCCGCGTCATCCGCGAAGCCTTCCGCGCGCTCGTTCCGCCCACGGAGGCACAGCTCGCCGCGGAGCGCGCCCGCGAGACGCAGCCCGCGCCCGGCGAAGATTCCGCGATCACCACCGCCGCGCGCGCGGAGTACGAGCGCTGGCGCGCCGGCAAGGTCGACCTGTCGCGCTACAACGCGACCGCGCGCGCGGCGTTCACCGATGCCACCGTGCAGCAGGTCGCCGCCGGCCTGTCCGCGCTCGGCGCCCCGACCGCGTTCGTGTTCGGCGGAAAGCAGTCGCTCCCGGGGAACGCCGGAACCGCGTACATCTATCGCGTCAGCACGCCGAACGGCGCCGTCCAGTACGTTTACGCGCTCGATGCGGAAGGCAAGATCGCCGCGATCTCGTTCAGGCCGGAGCCGTAGCGCCGGGACGAACGTCAGGCCGGCCGGTTCAGCACGGCCAGCACTTGCGCGCGCATCAGACGCTCCATTCCCGGAACGACCGGCGAGCGCGCTATTACGACGAACCCCATGCGCGCGAGCAGCCCGCCGCTGCGCTCGTTGGCGGGATCGTAGGTCGCGCTGAGGTGGTGCAGGTCGAGCGGGCCGAACGCGTACGCGATCGTCGCGGCGACCGTCTCGCGCGCGTAGCCTTGGCCTTCGTACGGCCCGTCGACCGAATAGCTCAGCATCGCGGTGCGCGCCGGCTCCGTCGAGATCGCATCGAGGCTGGCGAGTGCGATCAGCGTCGCGCGCGTCGCGCGGTCGAACGCGAAGAAGGTGATCCCGCGGCCCTGCGCGCTCTCGCTTTGGCGCCACTCGATCCACTGCCGGTGCTGCGCGACGTCGGTCCCGCGCTTCGGCTCCCAGCGGTCGAAGCGCTCGGCGTTCCGCAGGTGGTACTCCAGCAGCTGCGGCGCGTCCGACTCGAGCGGCTCGCGCAGCGCCAGCCGCTCCGTTTCGAGCTGCGTGCTTTCGGTCACCGGAGCGGCTCGAGCGCCGGCTGCACTACGGCACGTCGTGGCGGGCGGCCAGCTCGGCGACCCGGGCGCGGAGCGCTTCCTTCTTCGCGCCGGTCTCGATGTCGGTCAGCGCTTCGCCGATGATCTTGCCGACTTCGCGCGCGTCGGCTTCGCTGAAACCGCGCGAGGTGATCGCCGGCGAGCCGATGCGGATGCCGCTGGTAACAGCGGGTTTCTGCGGGTCGAAAGGGATCGCGTTCTTGTTCACCGTGATGCGGATCTCGTCGAGATACTGCTCGACTGCTTTGCCGGTCAGGTTCTTCGGCGTGAGGTCGACGAGCAGCAAGTGCGTGTCGGTGCCGCCGCCGACGAGCCGCACGCCCGCGCGCTGCAGCTCTTCGCCCATCGCGCGCGCATTGACGATCACTTGCTGCTGATACGTCTTGAACGCTGGCTGCAGCGCTTCGCCGAAGGCCACGGCCTTGGCGGCGATGATGTGCATGAACGGGCCGCCTTGAATGCCGGGGAAAACGCTCTTGTCGATCGCCTGCGCCCACTCCGCGTTGGTGAGGATCAAGCCGTCGCGCGGGCCGCGCAGCGTCTTGTGCGTCGTCGAGGTGACGAACTCGGCGATCCCGACCGGCGTCGGATGGAGTCCCGTCGCGACGAGCCCGGCGATGTGCGCCATGTCGACCAGAAACGTCGCGCCGATCTCATCGGCGATCTCGCGGAACGGCGCGTACTCCATCGTGCGCGGGTATGCGCTGGCGCCGGCGACGATCAGCTTCGGCTTGTGCTCGCGCGCGAGCGCGCGGACTTGGTCGAAGTCGATCAGCTCGGTGTCCTTGCGCACGCCGTAGGCGACCGCGTTGTAGAGCTTGCCGCTGAACGAGATCTTCGTCCCGTGAGTGAGGTGGCCGCCGTGCGCGAGCGACATCCCGAGCAGCGTGTCGCCGGGCTTGAGCGCCGCCATCAGCACCGCCATGTTCGCCTGCGCGCCGGCGTGCGGCTGCACGTTGGCGTGCGGCGCGCCGAAGAGCTTCTTCAGCCGCTCGATCGCGAGCGTCTCGGCCACGTCGACGAACTCGCAGCCGCCGTAGTAGCGCTTGCCGGGATAGCCTTCGGCGTATTTGTTGGTGAGCACCGAGCCCTGCGCCGCCAGCACTCGCGGGCTCGCGTAGTTCTCCGACGCGATCAGCTCGACGTGGTCCTCCTGGCGGCGGCGCTCACCTTCGAGCGCCCGGGAGAGCTCCGGATCGAAGTCTGCAATGGTCTCGTCGGTGCGAAACATGGCGGTACGGGATGAATGAGAGCGCAGCGGAAACGGGCCGCGAATTGTACCGGAAGGGCCCCGCCGCCGCCGTCGTATGAAAGCCCGCATCGGACATCCTGTCACGATGCTCGCGGCGGTGCGCCAAAAGCGCGGTTTCGGCGCGCGTCTACAGCAGGTTTTCCAGCACCGCGTTCCAGGCCTGGGCGAGATTGCCGCGGTTGTAGCCCCCGCCCCCGAGCGCCAGCACGCGGCCGTGCCCCAGGCGGTCGGCGAGCTCCCTGAGCGAGCGGGCGGCATGCCCGTGCGAGCGGGCCGAGAGGCGCAGGTGCGTGATCG
>JAFAKB010000055.1 GCA_019235885.1 Candidatus Eremiobacterota bacterium
TGCGCGCAAGTACGACAGGATCTCGAGATCGCGCAGGCGCGCCGAGGCGCGCCGGAACCGCTTGGCGCGCCGCGCTTGGGTTTCGAGCTCCGGAATGCGCGCGCGGATCTCGGTGAGCAGATCGTTGATGCGGATACCGTTGGCCTCGGTCTGCTCGAGCCGGCGCAGCGACTCGGCTTTGCGCGCCAAGAACTTGCTGATTCCGGAGGTTTCCTCGAAGAGGCTGCGGCGCTCGGTCGGTTTCGACGAGAGAATCGCGTCGATTTGTCCCTGCGAAACCATCGAATACGATCCGGGGCCGAGTCCCGTGCCCATGAACAACTCGATGATGTCGCGCAGACGCACGCTCTGGCGATTGATGAAGAATTCGCTTTCGCCCGCGCGATACGCGCGCCGCGTGATCTGCACTTCCTCGAAATCGAGTTTGAGCTGACGCTCGTGGTTGTCGAAGGTCAACGACACTTCGGCCATGCCGAGCGGCTTGCGCGTATTGTTGCCGGCGAAGATGACGTCTTCCATCTTCTGGGAGCGCAAGCTGCGCGAGGACTGCTCGCCGAGCACCCAGCGGATCGCGTCGACCAGGTTCGACTTGCCGGAACCGTTCGGTCCGACCACCGCCGTCGTGCCGTCGACGAAATCGAGCGTCGTCGCCTCGGCGAACGTCTTGAAGCCGAAGACCTTGAGGGATTTGAGACGCATACGGACTAGCTGGGCGCTCCGGGCTTACGAGAGGAACGAGGGCGGCGCCGCTTGTCGAGCGCGATGACCCGGCGGTCGTCATTCGACGCCGAGCGCCCCGGCGCTTTGCTCTCGGGGTGCCGCTTGCGCAGGGTGGTCAGCGCCATCAGCGCGGCGCCCTGCTGCGCAGCCTTCTTCGAGGGGCCGATCCCCTCGCCGAGGATCTCGTCGCCGACGCGGACCTGCGAGGTGTAGCGCCGGTCGTTCGGCGGCCCTTCGGCGCGCTCGAAGTACATCGGGGTGGCGCGGAGCACGCCCTGAGCCAGCTCCTGCAGCGCCGTCTTGGCGTCGGGCTCGCCGGTCGCGGCCCCGTCGGACGGAATGAGGTGCTCGCGCTCCACGAAGCGCGCCGTCCGCTCGGCGTCGGTCGCGCCGAGCAGCACCGCCAAGAACGCCTCGAAGGCATCGGCCAGGATCGTCGCATTGTCGGCGCCGCCGCTCTGCGCCATCCCTTGCCCGAGCACGAGCAGCTCGCCGAAGCCGAGCCGCCGCGCGGTGCGCGCGCACGCCTCGCCGCTCACGAGCGCCGCTTTGCGCCGCGTCAGCTCGCCTTCGCTCGCGCCGGCGTACTTCGCCATCAGCCAGCCCGCCGTCACGTAGCCGAGGATCGCGTCGCCGAAGAACTCGAGCCGCTCGTTCGAGAGCCCTGCGCCTTCGCGCGCCGCGCTCTCGTGCACGAAGGCGCGCTCGACCGCCGTGACGTCGACCTCCGGCGCACCCGCGCTCTTCAGCAGCGCGCGCAATCGCGCGCGCCGTCGTTCACCAGGCATTTTAACGGCGCTCCGCCCCCGGCTGCGCGCCCCCCACGCGTTGCGTGGGGCCCCCGATCCGAGCTCGCAACATCATTCAAGCACGCGCACGATCCCGCTGCGCTCGCTCCATCACCATGCTGCCGTTAAACATGGCGGCCGAAGACAACCGTCGTGTTGTGGCCGCCGAAACCGAAGCCGTTCGACATCGCGACCTCGACCTGCGTCTTGCGCGCGACGTTCGGGACGTAGTCGAGCGTGCACTCGGGATCGGGAACCTCGTAGTTGATCGTCGGCGGCAGGATGCCGTGGTGCAGCGCGAGCACGGTCGCGATTCCTTCCACCGCACCGGCCGCGCCGAGCAGATGGCCGTGCATCGACTTCGTCGAGGAGACCGCAACCTTGCCGCTCGTCGCGTGCTCGCCGAAAACGCGGGCGATCGCCTGCGACTCGGCCGCATCGCCGAGCGGCGTCGACGTGCCGTGCGCGTTGATGTAACCGACCTGCTCCGGACGCACTTCGCTGCGCGCGAGCGCGCGCTCCATCGCGAGCACGACGCCTTTCGACTCCGGATCGGGTTGCGCGATATGAAACGCGTCGGCCGACTGCCCGTAGCCGAGCACCTCGGCGTAGATCGGTGCGCCGCGGCCCAGCGCGTGCTCGCGGTCCTCGAAGATCATGATCCCCGCGCCCTCGCCGAGGATGAAGCCGTCGCGCTCCTTGTCGAACGGGCGGGAAGCGCGCGTCGGATCGTCGTTGCGCGTCGACATCGCCTTCATCGACGAGAAGCCGCCCATCGCGACCGGCGTGACCGCGGCCTCGCTTCCACCGGTGACGACCGCGATCGCCTCGCCGAGCACGATCTTGTCGTACGCGATGCAGAACGCGTCGTTCGCGCTCGCGCACGCCGAAGAGACCGCGAAGACGGGGCCGCGCAGCCCGTAGGTCATCGAGATCTGCGCCGAGGCCGCGTTCCCCATCAGCATCGGGACGAAGAACGGCGAGATGCGGTCCCACGCCTGCTTCGGCTGAACCTGATCGGTCGTCCCTTCGATGGTGATGATCCCGCCGATGCCGGTCGCAACCACGGCCCCGGTCCGCGCGCGCACGTCGGGGTCGTCCGGGAACTTCGCGTCCTCGAGCGCCTCGCGCGCCGCCGCCAGCGCCATCTGCGCGTAGCGGTCCATCCGACGCGCGTCGCGGCGCCCGAACAGCGCGTCGGGGTCGAAGTCTTTCACCTCGGCCGAGATCCGCGTGGGGAGCTTGGCAGGGTCGAACGCCGTCGTCGGCCCGACCCCGCTGCGCCCGGTGACCAGCCCCTCCCAGAAGCTTTGATAATCGTTGCCGAGCGGCGTGATGGCGCCCAGCCCCGTAACGACGACGCGGCGTTTCTCCAAAACGCATTCCGGTTCTAAGGCCGCAGGATCGCCCCTCCCCCGCCCGGCGCGCTCGTTACGCTGCACCAACCGAACCGGTTGCGCGAGCGGCCACTAGCCCGCCCGGCGGACATAGTCGAGCCCGAAGACGGGCTTCCAGTCCGCTCCGGCACGGGTGAGCAGCGTCCAGTGATAGGCGTCGTTCGAGCGGCGAGCGACGTCGACGCGGAAATCGGTCGGGCCGGGATGCCCGACGATCGCGCCGTCGCTGCTGAAGGTCATCGTCCACACGTCGCCCGCGAGCGTCACGGGCCCTTGCGTGATTGCGTTGTGGGAGTCGATGTACCACAACGTCGTCCGCTTTGACGTGCCGTCGTAGTACAGGTTGCCGGCATAGCCGTTCGGCAGCGGGCTGCCGTCGGGCCCGATGAACGCCGTCGTGAAGCGGATCGCGCTGCCGTTCGGCGCAAGGTCGTAGCGCGTCTCGATGGACTTCGTGCCGCCCGGAAGCGTGCTCGTGTCGGCGCGCCACACCCCGCCGACCAGCCAGCGAAACGGCTGCAGCTCAGGCGTGATCGGCGCGACGCGCGCGTCGTCCGGGGCGGCGAGCGCGCGTACTGGAGCTGCGGCAGCGAGCAGCGCGCACAGCGAAAGCGCCGTGAAAACGCGCCGGGCAAACGAAAAACGCATGACGGTCATCTCCGTTTGAGCGAGTCGAAGTAGTAGCGCAGGTGGCGAACCGAGTCGTCGAAGCGCGCGATGTCGCGCTCGGCGGTCGCCTGCATCACGCCGCCTTCCATCACCGTGAGGACGAACGACGCCAGCGAGTCCGGATCGGCGTCCTCGCGCAGCTCGGGCATCGCATCGCGCACGCAGCCGGCGACCGCGTCGCGCCATTGCTGAAAATTACGGTTCACCAATTCGCGCGCGCGCTCGGACGCGTTCTGCATCTCGAGCGCGAGCGAACCGATCGGACAGCGGTACCGAAAGTCCGTTGAGAGAATCGCGCGCCGGTAGCCATCCATCACCGCGAAGACGCGCTCGACCGGATCCTCGCTCGCCGCGAACGCCGGGTCCATCACCTGGGGTGCGAGCCCGTCGAGATAGGCCTCCAGCACGGCGATCAGCACGTCTTCCTTGGTCGCGAAGAAGTGGTAGAGCGAACCGCTCCGCACCCCGGCCGCGGCCACGACGTCGGCGACCGCCGTCCGCTCGTAGCCGCGCTCCCAGAACAGCCGCATCGCGGCCTCGACGATCCGAGCCTTCGTCCCGGCCGGGCGGTCCACGGGCGGTTCTTGGTTGACCGACCAACCAAGTCCTGTTCGCAGAACTCGCTCCGCACCGCGAAGTACACTGGGCACATGACCGCTCGCCGCTTCCCCGACGGACCCAAGCTGATCTCGGCGATCCGGGGGATGGCGACCGGCGGCGACCTCTCGCAGGTGCCGGCGTTCTTGGAGCGGGTCGCGCGCGAGTACGGGCCGGTCGCCTCGTGGCGCGTGCCGGGGGCGCGCTTCTGGTTCGTCGACGATGCGGCGCTGATCGACCAGGTGCTGACCGCCAGCGGCTACGACCTCATCAAAGGCCGCGGGCTGCGCCGGATGCGGCGGCTGCTCGGCGAGGGTCTGCTGACCAGCGACGAGCCGCTTCATCTGAAGCAGCGCCGGCTGGTGCAGCCGGCGTTCCACCGCGAGCGGGTCGCCGGCTACGCCGCGACGATGATCGACGCGGCCCGCACGGCCGCCGAGCAGCTCCAGGACGGCGAGACGCTGGCGGTCGACGCGCTGATGAACCGGCTCGCGCTGCGGATCGCCGCGGCGACCCTCTTCTCGGCCGACGTCGAGGACGACGCCGACGTGATCGGGTCTTCGGTCACCGAGGCGATGGCGGTCTTCCCGTCGAGCCTCAGCGCGTTCGGCGAGCTGCTCGACCACGTCCCGTGGCACCCGGCGACCCGCCGCTTCAAAGCCGCGCGCGCCACGCTGGACGCGGTCATCTACCGCCTCATCGAGGAGCGCCGCCGCGAGGGCGCCGACCGCGGCGACCTGCTCTCGATGCTGCTGGCCTCCCGCGACGAGGACGGAAGGCCGATGCCGACCGAGCTGGTCCGCGACGAGGCGCTCACGCTGCTCCTCGCCGGCCACGAGACGACCGCCAACGCGCTCGCCTGGACGTGGGATGCGCTCACCCGCAACCCGGCCGCCGAAGAGCGGCTCCACGCCGAGCTCGACGAAGTCCTCGGCGAGCGCGACCCGGTCCCCGGAGACTACGCGCGGCTGCCGTTCACCCGCGACGTCGTCGCCGAGTCGATGCGGCTCCGGCCGCCGGCGTGGATCCTCGGCCGCCGCGCGATCCGGCCGATCCGGCTCGGCGCCTGGGAGGTGCCGGCCGGCTCGGTGATCCTGACCGCGCAGATCGTCACCCACCGCAACCCGCGCTACTGGACCGAGCCCGAGGCCTTCCGCCCCGAGCGCTGGTCGAACGGCGAGACGGCCGGCCTCCCGCGCGGCGCCTACTTTCCGTTCGGCGGCGGAAACCGGATCTGCATCGGCGAGGGGTTCGCCTGGACGGAGGCGGTCCTGGTCCTGGCGACGCTCGCCCGCCGGGTCCGCTTCCGCGGCCTGAACCCCGCCCGCGTCCCGCTCGGGCCGTCGGTCACGCTGCGCCCCGGCCGGCCGATCCTCATGCGGGCCGAGTTCCGGCGGGCCCACGTTTCCGTTTGACCGCCCGCGCGGGGACCTGGTATACTCTCGCGGCTATGTTCCGGTTCGACCTCCAGCTGTTCGCGTCCAAGAAGGGTGCGGGCTCCACGCGCAACGGGCGCGACTCGAACGCCCAGCGGCTCGGCGTGAAGCGCTACGGCGGCGAGCACGTGATCCCGGGCAACATCATCGTCCGCCAGCGCGGGACGAAGTTCCACCCCGGCCAGGGCGTCATGCTCGGCCGCGACCACACGATCTTCGCCGTGGCCGAAGGCCTCGTCACGTTCACCAGCTCCCGCAACCGGAAGCACGTGAACGTCGTCCCCGCCGCTGTCTAACCCGGCTCGCGAGCCGCACCTCGAAAGAGCCGCCGTCGCGGCTCTTTTTGCTTTCTAGCGCATGCAATTCATCGACGAGGCGACGATCGGGGTGAGCGCTGGCAACGGCGGCGACGGCGTCGTCGCGTGGCGGCGCGAGAAGTACGTGCCGAAGGGCGGGCCGGCCGGGGGCGACGGCGGGCGCGGCGGCGACGTCGTGCTGCTCGCCGATCCCGAGCTCGGCACGCTGGTCGACTTTCGCTTCAAGAAGAACTTCGGCGCGGAGTCCGGCAAGCCGGGCTCAACCTCGAACAAGTCCGGCAAAGCCGGCGACGATCTGATCATTCGCGTGCCGGTCGGCACGCTCGTCACGCGCACGGAGATGGATCCTGAAGGGAACCGCGGACATTCGCGCTTGTTCGCCGATTTGAGCACGCCGTTCGAACGGATTCGCGTCGCGAAAGGCGGTCGCGGCGGGCTCGGGAACCAGCACTTCGCGACCGCCGCGCGCCAAGCGCCGCGCTTCGCGGAAAAAGGCGCGCCGGGCGAACGCTGCGAGCTGCGGCTCGAGTTGAAACTGCTCGCCGACGCGGGCTTGATCGGGCTTCCGAACGCCGGCAAGTCGACGCTGCTGTCCGTCGTGAGCGCGGCGCGGCCGAAGATCGCCGACTACCCGTTCACCACGCTCGAGCCGCAGCTCGGCGTCGTGCGCGTCGCGGAGTTCGAGTCGTTCGTGATGGTCGACGTTCCGGGCTTGATCGAAGGCGCGCACGAAGGCGCGGGGCTCGGCGACCGTTTCCTGCGCCACGTCGAGCGCACGCGCGTTCTCGTCCATCTGATCGACGGCGCGAAGTCGTCCGACGACGTGCTCGCCGACAAGGCGACGATCGAGAGCGAGCTGCGCGCGTGGAATCCGGCGCTGCTCGAGCGGCCGGTGATCGTCGTCATCACGAAGCTCGACTTGCCGGACGCGCGCGCGACGTACGAAGCGCTGCGCGAGCAGATGCCCGGGCTGCGCGGCATTTCCGCTGCGACCGGCGAGGGCGTGCGCGAGCTGATCTACGCCACGTGGGAGACGATCAAGGCGACGCCTCCGATCGCGATCGCGCAGCCCGAGCCCGCGCAGATCGAGCTGACCGCCGACGAGCCGTTCGTGATTCACGTGGAAGACGGCATCTACGTCGTCAGCGGCGAGCGCGTCGAGCGGCTTGCGCGGATGACGGACTTCGACTCCGATGAAGCCCTCGCGCGCTTCGAGCAGATTCTGGCGAAGATGGGCGTCGAGAAGAAGCTGCGCGAGCTCGGCGTTCACGAAGGTGACACCGTCCGGATTGCCGGCGTGGAGTTCGACTACAGTTGATGACTGGGGCTCGGGACGAGGGGCGCGATGTGCCGCGCCGGGCACGCTCCCTACGCGCATCGTGCGCTCCGGTCGCTACCGCTGCGTTCGCTCTCGCCATCCATGGCTCCGCGAACTCCGCGAGTGCCCGGCACGGCACATCGCGCCCCTCGCCCCTCCAGGCACGAATCGTAACGTGAGAGGGCGGCTCGGTATTTTTGGCGGCTCGTTCGATCCGATTCACAACGGGCATCTGTTCGTTGCGGAAGCGGTGCGCGATGCGTGCGGGCTCGATCGCGTGGTGTTCGTGCCGACTCGCGCAGGACAGCACTATCGCAACGGCGCGCTGAGCGCGGCGCCGGAAGCGCGCGCGCAGATGATTCGGCTCGCGATCGCGGCGAACGACGCGTTCGCAATCGACGAAAGCGATCTCGCACCGGCAGCGAGCGGTTACACCGCCGATCTGCTGCCGCGCTTGCGCGCGCGCTATCCTGACTCGGCGTTCACGTTCATCGTCGGCGCGGACTCGCTGGTGCGCTCGCAATGGAAACGGCTGGACGAGGTGGTCGACATGGTCGAATCGTTCGTCGTCGCACCGCGCGGCGAGGTGACGCACGACGACCTGGACCGCGCGCTCGCGGGGCTCTCGCCGGAGCGGCGCGCGAAGGTTCAGATGCTCGATCTGCCGGTCGTCGCCGAGTCGGCGACCTTGATCCGGCGACGTCTGAAGGAGAAGAGCAGCGTGCGCTATCTTATCCCCGAGCCGGTGTATCGGTACGTCGCCGAGCACGGGTTGTACGGAGCGTGAAGACGGACGAACTCTTTGCCGTCGACAAGGCGCTCGGCGGCGTTCCCGCGCGCGAGCTCGCCGCGGAGTACGGCACGCCGCTGTTCGTCGTCGACCTCGACGCGCTCGATCTCGAGATTCACCGCTTCACCGAAGCCTGCGGACCGCACGGCATCGGCGTGGCGTACGCCGGCAAAGCGTTCCTCTGCGCCGCCCTCGCCGACCATCTCGCCGCGACGCCGCTGCGGCTCGACGTGTGTTCGCTCGGCGAGCTCCTCACCGCCGAGCGCGGCGGCTTTCCGGCCGGCCGAATGTACTTTCACGGCTGCGGGAAGACGGACGAGGAGCTGCGCGCGGTCGTCGAGCGGCGCGTCGCCTTCGACGTGATCGACAACGCCGAAGAGCTCGAGCGGCTGGCCGCCGTCGCGCCGCCCGGCGATCCGGTCGACGTGATGCTGCGGGTGAACACCGGGATCGAGGCGCACACCCACGCCTTCGTGCGCACCGGCGGCGAGAACACCAAGTTCGGAACGCCGGTCGGCCGCCTTCCGGCCGTCCTGGCGCGGCTCGCCGCGCTGCCGCAGCTGCGGCTGATCGGGCTGCACGCGCACATCGGCTCGCAGATCTCGGAGATCGCACCGTTCCTCGCCAACGCCGACGAGCTGCTCGCGGCCGCCGAGCTCGCCGCGGCGCACGGCCTCCCCGTCCGGGAGCTGATCTGCGGCGGCGGGATCGGGGTCGAGGAAGGCCCCGACGACCCGCGCCCGCTCGACTTGGGTGCGCTGGCAGCAGAGCTCGCGGCCCGCGCGGCCGGCCGCGACCTGAAGCTCTCGCTCGAGCCGGGCCGGGCGCTGATCGCTCGGGCGGGCAGCTCGCTCTACCGGGTCATGGCCGTGAAGGCGCAGGGGCGGCGGCGCTTCATCGTCGTCGACGGCGGGCTCGCCGACAACCCGCGGCCGATCCTGTACGGCGCGCGCCACGTTCCCGAGGTGCTGACGGCGCGCGCGCTCGGCCCCGACGAGCCGGCGACGCTCGCCGGGCGATCCTGCGAGAACGACGAGATGGGCGACTACGTGCTCCCGCGCGAGCTCGCGGCGGGCGATCTGCTCGCGATGCGCACGACGGGCGCCTATACCTACAGCATGGCGAGCAACTACAACCGCTTCGGCCGCCCGCCGGTCGTCTTCGTGCGCGACGGGCACCACCGCCGCGCGGTTCGCGGCGAGAGCGCGGAGGATGTCACGCGGCTCGACGTCATCTGAGAGGCTCGTCACCTCGACGAATGTCGAGTGAGGGCGAACAACTTTTGACGGGAAACATTGTCATCGTGCTCGAGCGCACGTACACTCAAACCATCGGACACCGAACACGGCTCGAGACGGTCGCGCTCGCAAGCGCTTCGCCCCGGCGGCGCGAGTTACTCGCCTCGCTCGGTTTGCGCGTCGTCGTGGTCCCCAGCGCGTACGACGAAGTTCCGCTCCCCGATCTCGCGCCGGCCGAAACGGCGCTGCGCCACGCGCGCGGCAAAGCCGCCGGCGCCGCGCCCGCCGACGCGCTCGTCGTCGCGGCCGACACCGTCGTCGACGTCGACGGCGAAGCGCTCGGCAAGCCCGCGGACGCCGCCGAAGCGCGCGCGATGCTGCGCCGGCTCTCCGGCCGCTGGCACGTCGTCCACACCGCGTTCGCGCTGCGCGACGACCGCACGGCCGCCTCGCACGCCGAGGTGGTGTCGACCCGCGTTCGCTTCGCCGATCTCGATGAGGAGACGATGGCGGCGTACGCAGCGAGCGGCGACGGGCTCGACAAGGCCGGCGCGTACGGAATTCAAGGCTTCGCAGCGACGCTGGTCGAGCGCGTCGAGGGCGACTACTTCACCGTGGTCGGCTTCCCGCTCGCCCGCTTCGCGCACGTGCTCCCGCTGATCGGCTACCAGCTGCTGCCGCCCCGCTCCGAGGTTCACGCATGAGCTTGGCCGGAACGCTCCGGGCGACGTTCAGCCCCGACCTCGGGATCGACTTGGGCACTGCGAACACGGTCGTCTACGCGCACGACGCGGGCGTGCTGGTGAGCGAACCGTCGGTGGTCGCGTACCGCACCAGCGACGATGCGCTCGTCGCGGTCGGGCAGGCCGCGAAAGAGCTCGACGGCCGGACCCCGGGACGGATTCGCGTCGTGCGGCCGCTGCGCGGCGGGACGATCTCCGACTTCCGCGGCGCCCACGCGCTGGTGAAGACGCTCGTCGACCGCGCGCTCGCGCGCGGACCGCGCGTCGCGCCGCGGGTGATCGCGTGCGTCCCCGGCTGCGCGACCGACATCGAGTGCAAGGCGGTCGAGGAAGCGATTCGCGCTGCGGGCCCGCGGACGACGACCTTCGTCCCGCAGGCCGTCGCGGCGGCGGTCGGTGCCGGGCTCGACATTACCGGGACGCGGCCGGCGATGGTGATCGACATCGGCGGCGGGACGACCGAGATCGCGGTGCTCACGCTGACCGGGGTCGTCGCGATGCACTCGCTCAAGGTCGGTGGCGACACGTTCGACGCGGCGATCATCGCGCGGATGCGCCAGGAGTACTTCGCGATCGGCCCGCTGACCGCGGAGCGGCTGAAGATCGAGCGC
>JAFAKB010000056.1 GCA_019235885.1 Candidatus Eremiobacterota bacterium
CAACCTGTCCGCGGCACACGGCGCAGCTCGGTTCACGTTCGTCGATGCGGACGTCACCGCGCCGTGGGACGCGATCGTACGAGTCCGAGGCGGACGTTCCGGCGGCGCGGTGTTCCATCTCGCCTCGCCGGCGAGCCCCGTGCAGTACGAACGCCTCGCGCTCGAAACGCTCGCCGTCAACGCGCAGGGCACGATGCACGCCGTCGGCTTCGCCCGCGACGCGGACGCGGTGCTGGTGTACGCGTCGACGAGCGAGGCGTATGGCGACCCGCTCGAGCATCCGCAGCGCGAGACGTACTGGGGCAACGTCAACCCCGTCGGCATGCGCGCCTGCTACGACGAGTCGAAGCGCTTCGGCGAAGCGTACGTGACGACCGCGGTGCGCAAGCTCGGGCTCGACGCGCGCGTCGCGCGGATCTTCAACACCTACGGACCGCGCATGCAGCTCGGCGACGGGCGGGTGATCCCGAACTTTTGCGTCGCGGCCTTGCGCAGCGCGCCGTTCACCGTGTACGGCGAGGGAACGCAGACGCGGAGCTTCTGCTACGTCGACGACTTGGTCGACGGGCTGGTGCGGCTCGCGACGCGGCCCGGGCTCGCGGGGCGCGTCGTGAACCTCGGCAACCCCGACGAGTACACGATTCGCGCGCTGGCTGAGACGACGGCGCGCTTGGCCGGTACCGAACTGCGGATCGAAGCGCGCGCGCTGCCGCCCGACGATCCGGCCCGGCGGCGGCCCGACATCTCGCTGGCGCGCGCGCTGCTCGACTGGGAGCCGCGGATCCCGCTCGAGCGTGGTTTGGCGACCACGCTCGACTACTTCAGTACCGCGTCGCCCGCCGGCTGACCGGCGCCGGCTCGCCGCCCGCCGGCGCGGAGAGCGCGCGGCCGGAGCGGCCCACACCGGCGTAGCGCAGCCCGTTCGCGAGCACTTTCTCCGGATCGAAGATGTTGCGGCCGTCGACGACGAGATCGCCGCGCATCGCGCGCGCGCAGCGCGCGAAGTCGAGCGCGCGAAACTCGTTCCACTCGGTCGCGAGCAGCAGCGCGTCGGCGTTTTCGAGCGTCGCGTACATGTCGTCGCACAGCACGGTCTCGTTTCCGATCGCGGCGCGCGCCGCATCGTTCGCGATCGGGTCGTAGGCGCGCACCGAGGCTCCGCGGTCCGCCAGCCGGCGGATCACGTTGATCGCCGGCGCGTCGCGGATGTCGTCGGTGTTCGGCTTGAACGCGAGCCCCAGCACGGCGATCGTTCGGCCGCGCAGCCCGCCCAGCTCGCGCTCCAGCTTCATCACGGTGCGCTCGACCTGATGGCGGTTCACCAGCTCGACCGCGTGCAGCAGCGGCGCCTGGTAGTCGCGCTCGACCGCCAGCTGCTCCAGCGCGCGGACGTCCTTCGGGAAGCACGAGCCGCCGTAGCCGATGCCGGGGTTGAGAAACTGCGTGCCGATGCGCTGGTCGAAGCCCATCCCGCGGCCGACCGTCCGCACGTCGACGCCGAGCAGCTCGCAGATGTTCGCGATCTCGTTGATGAACGAGATCTTCGTCGCCAGGAAGGCGTTGGCGGCGTACTTGATCATCTCGGCGGTGCGCACGTCGGTCACGACCATCGGCGCGTCGAGCGGCGCGTACAGGTCGCGCATCGCTGCTTCGGCGGCGGGATCGTTCGTGCCGATGACGATCCGGTCCGGCTTCAAGAAATCCGCGACCGCCGAGCCTTCGCGCAAGAACTCCGGATTGCTCACCACGCTGACCGGGTGCTCGTTGCGCGCGTGCTCGCGCACGATCGAGGAGATCATCTCGCCGGTCTCGACCGGGACGGTCGACTTGGAGACGATGATCTTCGGCCCGTCGAGCGCGAGCCCGATCTCGCGCGCGACCGCGCGCACCGCGGAGAGATCGGCGTGGCCGTCGGCGCGCATCGGCGTTCCGACCGCGATGAAGACCATCTCGCTCTCGCGCACCGCCGCGCCCGTCTCGGCGGTGAAGCGCAGACGCTCGGCCTGCACGTTGCGAGCGACCATCTCGCCCAGCGAAGGCTCGTAGAACGGAATCTCGCCCGCCTGCAGCCGCTCGATCTTCGATGCGTCGTTGTCGGCGCACACGACGGTGTTGCCGAGCTCGGCGAAGCACGTCCCGGTGACCAACCCGACGTAACCGGAACCGACGATAGCGATTCGTCTCATCGCGCCGGGGATTCCCGCGGCACGGCGAGCGCCCCTCGCGGCGAGCGAGACCGGCGGGCGCAGGTCACAGGCGCAGCCCGAAGTCTTCGGCGTGGGCGGTCAGGTTCGGGTTGTAGTACGGATCGCGCGCGGCGAACGCCGGCCAGCGGCGGCGGATCGCGGCGACCTCTTCCATCGCGCGCGCGACCTTCCCCGGCGTGTCGTCGCCGCCACGGCTCTTCGACTCGTAGTGATACAGCTTCGCGCGCGGGACGAAGACGTTGCGGTAGCCTGCCGCGTGCAGCTTCAGGCACAAGTCGACGTCGTTGTACGAGATCGCGAGCGTCTCGTCGAGGCCGCCGACCTGCTCGTACTTGCGCTTCTCGAGCATCAGGCACGCGCCGGTCATCGCCAGGTAGTTCGTGTCGAGCTCGAGGCCGCCGTGGTAGCCGGCGGTGTTCGCCGGCAGGTAGCGGTGCGCGTGGCCGGCGAGGCCCAGTATCCCGAGCACGATGCCGCCGTGCTGCACGGTGCCGTCGGCGTAGAGCAGCAGCGCGCCGACCGCGCCGACCGACGGGCGCCGCGCCTGACCGAGCATCGCCTCCATCCACTCCGGCGCGATCACCTCCGTGTCGTTGTTCAGTAGCACGACGAACTGCGCATCGGCCGCCTGCACCGCCGCGTTGTTGAGCCGCGAGTAGTTGAACGGCGAGGGATCGCGCAGCACGCGGAAGCGCTGCGGCTCGCGCTGTTCCCAGTCGGCGAGCAGCGCATGCGTCGCGGCCTCGCGGCTGCCGTTGTCGACGAGCAGCAGCTCGAAATTGCGATAGGCGGTGCGCTCGAAGAGCGAGGCGATGCACGGGCCGAGCAGATCGGCGCGGTCGCGGGTCGGAACGATGACGCACACGCGCTCGTCCCCCGGGACGGTGAACCGCACGTCGACCCCGTCGGTCGCCGGCTGCACGACCGCCTCCTCGCCGCGCCGCCGCAGCGCGACCTCGACCGCCAGCGCGAGATCGTTCTGCGCGACGGCGTTGCGCGCGTCGCGGTGGCACAGCACCTGCGCGACGTGCGCGACCTTCGCGGTGCGCTCGGTGACGCGCAGCAGCGCTTCGTACCACTGCGCACTCTCGAAGACGTCGCGCACGCCGCCGGCGGCTTCGAGCAACTCGCGCCGCACCATGACCGGGCGGCCGACGTAGTCGCGGGTGAGGAACGTCTCCGGCGACCAGTCCGGTTTGAACCACGGGTCGACGAGGACGCCCCGCTCGTCGATGCGGTCTTCGTCGGCGTAGACGACGTCGGCGTCGCCGTGCAGCGCGAGCGCCAGCTCGAACAGCGCGTGCGCTTCCAACCGGTCGTGCGGGTCGAGCGGTCCGACGACGTCGGCCTCGCCGAAGCGCTCGCCGCCCGGCGGCACGACGACGATGCGCGGATCGTCGAGCGCGGCCGGTTCGAGCGCGGCGGCGGCTTCCGGCGAATCGACCAGCACGCGCGCCGTCCAGCGGTCGTACACTTGCTCGCGCAGCGTTTGCAGCGTCGTCGCGACACCGTCGGCGCCGCGCCGCCGCGCATCGATCACGATGCCGAACGTGATGGTCCGCGGCAGAAAACGCACCATCGCGCGCATCCGCTCGACGTCCTCGCGGCGCAAGCGGTGGTGCTCGCGGAAGAGCTGGTACGGATCGCCGAGCGCGGCGAGCTCGACCGCGCGCGCGTGCCGCTCCGCGATCTGCACCGGATCGTCGAACGGACCGATCCCGAACCGCCGCTTCGCCGCGAACCAGGTGTCGCGCAGGCGCCAGAAGCGGCTGACGCGCATCGCCTCGATCGTTCGCCGCTGCCGCTGCACCAGCGGGTAGAGATACGCGACCTGCGTCAGCAGCGCGTCGCGCGAGCGGCCGTCTTCGAGCGCGCCGAGCGAGTCGACGGCTTCGCTCGTGCGCGCGGCGACGCGGCGCCAGCCGCCGCGCGCGTCGACGTACGCCGCGCCCGCGCGCGCGATCGCCGCCAGCTGCGCGTCGTCCGGCAACGCGTTCAGCGCGTCCGGCCACCGCTCGCGCGGAACGACGATTCCGCCGCCGGTCTCGCGCACGAGCGCTGCCGCACCCGGCGCGTCGTCTTCCGCCAGCACCGGCTTGCCGTACGCCCACGCCTCGACGACCTCGGGAACGAAGCCCAAACCGGCGCCGCCGACCGCGACGGCGCGCGAGCAGGCGAAGAACGCGGCGCGGTCGCGCTCTTCGACTTCGTCGAGCGCGACGATCAGCGTCTCGCTTCCGCTCGCGCGCAGCCGCGCCGGCGCCAAGTCGTCACCGGCGGCGAGCACGTACGGCCGCCCGCGGGTGATGCGGTGCACGCGCTCGGTGTGCAGATCTTGGCGCGGCACGACGTCGACGCCGAGCCCGACGATCCGCGTGCGCGAGCGCACGGCGGGCCCGTACAGCTCGGCGACCAGCAGCGCTTCGGCTTCGGTCGTGCACAGCATCATCCGCGCGCGCGACGCCGCGGCCGCCACGGCGGGCAGCCGCGCCGCCGGCTGGTCGTCGAGCAGCGGGACGAGCAGCGCGCGCTCGGCGACGTCGCCGATCGCGTGCACCGTCGTCGGCGAGGTGAGGTCGAGGAACAGAAACGCGTCGTAGCGGTCGGCCGACGCGCGAACGTGCGCGAGCAGCTCGGGGCTGCGCACGCGCTCGTCGAGCAGCGCCTGCGCGCGCTCGGCCAGCGCCGCGCCGCCGCGCCGCACCGCGAGCAGCGCCTCTTCGTACGCGACGCGGTCCGGCGCGCTGACGCGAAAGCGATGGACCGGAAACGGTTCGGTGTGATCGGTCCCGGCGACGAAGAAGTTCGCGTCCGGCGCGTCGGGCGTGGTGGTCGTCGTCAGCACTTCGAGCGCGACGCCTTCGAGCGCGAGATGCGTCGCGTACGCGAACGCGAAACGCTCCTTGCGCCCGCGCAGCTCGCGGCCGAAGAACGGCGCGACGAGCGCGACCTTCTGGCGGCCGCCCGCGTTCACGAGACGCTCGCGGCCGGCACGACCGACGCGGCGGCGCGGCGGCGCTCGAACAGCCGCCGCGCCGCGACCTCGGCGACCGCGACGCCGACCAGCAGCCAGTACGCCGAGGCGACCTTCGGAAAGAAGAACAGATCGTCGAAGATCTGGTGCGAGGCGAGCGCGACGGTTGCGCCGAGCGCGCCGACGACGAGCGGACGCCGCACGCCGCTCCGCGCCAGCGTCACGATCGTCACCACGAACAGCGCGAGCGTGGTGGCGAACCCGACCAGTCCTTCTTCCGCCAAGCTCTGCAGATAGATGCTGTTCGCGTGCGTGCGCACGCCGTTCAAACCGGTCTCGGGGAGATCGAGCTCGTAGTTGCCCGCGCCGACGCCGACGATTGGCGAGCTGCGCCACAGCTCGACCGCCGCGTGCCAGAGCTGCGAGCGGTTGGCGAGGTGATCGCCGGGCTGCGGCGTCTGGTCGAGCGAGAAGTATCCGGCCGGGACGCCGGCGCGCAGTGCGACGGCGGCGCCGAGCACGACGACGAGCGCGACGACCGCGCCGAAGCGCAGCGCAACGCCGCGGAACGGGCGCAGCACCAGCAGCACGACGACGACGCCGAGCGCGACGCCGATGATCCCCGAGCGCGAGATCGTCAGCAGATCGGTCAGCGCCGCGAGCGAGACGACGAAGACGAGCACGCGGTCGCGGTGGACGAGCGCGCGCGCGACGAGAACCGGGATCGCGACGTCGAGGTAGCCGGCGAGCTGGTTCGGTCCTTCGAGCGCGCCGGCGATGCGCGGCACCGACCGGCCGTGCACGAACAGCCCGCTGTGCGCGCCGATCAGGTACTCGGCGAGCGCGGAGAAGCTCACCAGCACCACGGCAGCTTCGAGCATGCGCCAGAACGGGCGGTCGTCGGGATCGGTCGCGAACGCCGCTACCGCGCCGAGAAAGAGCAGCAGGTACTCGCCCTGCTTGAACGCTTCGCGCACCACCGCGCCGAGATGCTGCGCGTGCAGCGTGCTGAGCGCGATCGCGACGAGCGTCGCGGCGAAGGCGGTGAGCATCGCCCGCACCGGAACGGTGCGAAACGCGGCGATGTCCGGGCGCGAGAACGCGAGCACGGCGAACATCCCGATCAAGCCGGCTTTGAGCGTCGTGATCGTCGTCGGCCCGACGTAGCGCGCCAAGTCGAACGGCGCGAGGACGAGGAGCGCCGCGACGCCGAGCGCCGGGCGCCGCCGCGTGAGCAGCGCGACGCCGATCGCGCACGCGAGGTAGACGAGCGCGCTCGGCAGGTCGACCGCCACGTGCGTCTCGTGACGCAGCGTGACGGTCCAGGGGTGAAACATCAACTCGGCCTTTCGACCTGCGTGCGGCGACGGTCCCCCGGCGGCGCCGCGACGACGGCAGGCTGCGGTTCGGCGGCGCTGCGAACGAGCGCGATTCCGACCGCGGTTGCGGCGAGCGGCACGAGCACCAGCATGAGGAGATCGAGCGAGGGCGCGACGCGGGCGGCGTCGGGAAGCGAGCCGGCGATCCACGTCACGACGAGATCGGCAAGCGCCAGCCCGGCGATCGTGTGCTGCAGCGGCGCCGGCAGCTCCGCGAGCGCAGCCCCCAGCACGACGAACAGGATCAGCACCAGCGCGTACGCGCCGTGCGTGGTGACGGTCGCGCCGGGACCCCAGAGCGCGACGGACCAGAACGCGGTCGAGCAGAGCGCGAGAACGAGCAGCGCGCCCACGCTGCGCCGGGCGGTGCGGTCGGCGCGCCGCCACCACCACGGGAGCGCGAGCCAGCCCAGGTTCGCCACGCCGAGCGCGGCCGTGACGTGCTCGCGCTCGCGCACTCGCCACACGTTGATCGGGCCGAGGGGCTCGCTCATCGTCGCCGCCTCCATCAGCGGAGCGGCCCCGAAGGCGGTCTGCACGTTCGCCAGCTTGTTGCGCACGATCTCGCTCGGCGGCGTGCGCGCGTACGCTTCCGCGATCGCGCGGCCGGCGGGACGCGGATCGACGGGGACGATCCCGGCCAGGTGCATCTTCAGCAACCGGTCTCCCGGCGGGTCGTAGAAGCGTTGATACGCTGCCCAGGGCACCAGCAGCACGACGCC
The DNA here is from genome assembly GCA_019235885.1 of Candidatus Eremiobacterota bacterium. GTDB lineage: Bacteria > Vulcanimicrobiota > Vulcanimicrobiia > Vulcanimicrobiales > Vulcanimicrobiaceae > Vulcanimicrobium. The sequence continues at coordinate 7,283 of JAFAKB010000056.1, forward strand.
TGACGTGACCGCGAGCGCAAGCGCACGATCGAGCCGAAGTCGCCGCGCCGCCGCGAGCAGCGCGAACGCGGGGAAGACGAAGAACACCGCGCCGCCGTGCGCGAGCAGCGCGAGCGCGGCGCAGATCCCTGCGCACGCAAAGCTGGCGACGCGGCCGGCGCGCGGTGCAGGCAGCGCGAAGACGAGCGCGCCGAGCGAGAACGCCGCCGCCAGCAGCTTCGGCCACGTGTAGACGGTGTTGTAGAGACAGTAGCCGGACAAGATCGCCAGCGCGAGCACCAGCGCGCGTCCGCGCGGCGAAAGGCCCGCGCGAACGCACAGCAGCCAGGTCGCGGGCAGCCACGCCAGCTGCGCCACCGCGCCGGCGATCTCGTAGACGACGTCGGTGTACTGCGGCGCGAACGCGAGCGGCCGAATCAGCAGCTGTATCCCGGTCTGCAGCGGCGGCCGGTCGCTGCTGAGCCAGTCGCCGAACAGATGCCGCGGATCGAGCCCGAGGTACAGCCGCTCGGCGAAGAGCTGCGGGATGATGTTGTCGGGCGGGCGCAGCACGAAGAAGCGGTTCGCGGCCGGAATCCCGGTCGAGGGCAGGTACAGCACCGCCAGGTAGAACAGCCCGGTCAGAAACGTCAGCGCGAGCGGAAGCGCTTCCTCACGCGCGAACCCGCCGCGCGCAAGCAGCACCAGCGCGACGAGCGCGGCGGCGATCCACCCGACCGAGACCGCGCGCCCGGCCAGCGGATTCCACAGATAGATCCAAAAGGCCGCATATCCCGCCAGCGCCGTGATCGCGTACGCGACCAGCGGCGTCGCGGCGAGGTCGAAGTTCGACCGCCGCACGACCGCGCGCGCAACGGCGTACCCGGGCGCGAGCAGCAGCAGGAACTCCGTCGCGTACGCGACGGGCGCGATCACCGACCCCGCGCCGATTCCGACCGACGGCAAAACGCTTACGGCAGCGGGACGAGATCGCGCGGGCGGCGGCGCAGCAGCAGGTCGATCGCGAGGTGCAGCTCTTCGGAGTCGACGACGCGCGCGAGCGCGATGAAGACGAACGCGCCGAACAGCAGGTGCTCGCCCAGGTTCGCGACGCGCGCGATCGTCGTCGGCGCCGGCGGGGTCCGGGTGATCTGCACGGCGGCGAGGGCGAACGCCATCACCGCGGAGCACGCGCCGACCTTCAGCAGCGAGACGGCGACCGTGCGCAAGTGAAAACCGCCCAGCACGCGCGAGGCGACGGCGACGTAGGCGATCGTCTGCAGCGTCTGCGAGACGGCGTTCGCCAGCAGCAGCCCGCGCGCGCCCAGCGAGGGCAGCCACGCAACCGAGAGCAGCACGTTCAGCGCGACGGTCGCGACCGAGATCGCGATCGCGACGCGGACGACGCCGCAGGCGTACAGGCAGCGCGTCAGCACGACGTTCGCAGCGAGCGCGACCAGGCCGACCGCCGCGAACGGCAGCAGCTGCGCGCACAGCACCGTCGCTTCGGGGGTGAACGCGCCGCGCTCGAAGAGCGTCTGCACGATCGGCCCGGCCAGCATGCACAGCCCCCAGGCCGAGGGCAGCGTCAGGAAGATCACCATCTGCAAGCCGGTCGCGACGCTGCGCCGCATCGCGACGCGGTTCTGCTGCGCGAACTGCCCCGCGAAGAGCGGAAAGATCACCGTCGCGATCGCGGTCACGAAGATCTGCTGCGGAAAGCCGACGACCTTGACCGCGAAGTTCATCCCCGCGATCGTCCCTTCGCTCAGCCCCGAGGCGAAGAAGCGGTCGAAGAACAGCGCGATCTGCCCGGCCGCCGAGCCGATCGCGATCGGCCCGAGCACGTGCATCAGCCGCACCATCCCGGGATGGTACAGGTCGAACGCGAAGCGGAAGCGGCGCAGCGAGAAGAACGTCGGCAGCAGCACCAGCAGCGAGACGAACGCGCCGGCGAGCGCGCCGAAGACGAGCGCGAACGCGCCGTAGTGCGGCTGCGCGAACCACACCGCGACGATGATGCACAGGTTCGCGACGAACCCTTGCAGCGCGGCCGCGCCGAAGCGGTGGTAGGCGTTGAGCAGCGAGCCGATCACGCCGGCCAGGCTGGTCGCGACGATCGTGGGCATCAGCCAGCGCGTCATCACCACCGCGGTGTGGACGTGCGCCGGCGAGAAGCGCGCGATCCGCGGCACGTACCACGGCGCGAGCCACGCGCCCAGCGCCGCGCACAGGCCGAGCAGTCCGATCAGCGCGACGATGACGGTCGAGGCGAGGTTCCACGCTTGGTCCTCGCGCTCGGTGTTGAGATAGTCGGAGAACAGCGGGACGAGCGCCGTGACGAGCGCGCCGTTGAAGACGCCGAACAGGATCACGGGAACGACGGACGCCGCGAGAAACGCGTCGAGCTCCCACGAGGTGCCGTAGAACTTCGCGTACACGACCTCGCGCACGAAGCCGAGGATCGTCGACGCGAGCGTCGCGCCCATGACCAGCATCGTCGAGCGCGCGATGCGCCGCGGCGTGCGTTCCGCGGCGACGACCGTCAGCCGGCGGTTAATGCGCTCCGACCCCGTGCAGCACGGCCGGAATCGTCTTCGCGACGATCGCCAGGTCGTACCACGGCGACCACGCGTCGATGTAGGCGTTGTCGAGCGCCATCCACTCTTCGAACGAGAGGTGCGAGCGCCCGGAGATCTGCCACAGGCAGGTCACCCCCGGTTTCACCACGAGCCGGCGCAGCGCGTAGCCGTCGTAGTGCGCGACCTCTTCGGGCAGCGGCGGCCGCGGCCCGACGATCGCCATCTCGCCGAGCAGCACGTTGACGAAGTTCGGCAGCTCGTCGATCGAGGTGCGCCTCAGAAACGCGCCCAGCTTGTGCAGCCGCGGGTCGTCGCGCATCTTGAAGACCGGGCCGTCGGCTTCGTTGAAGCGCCGCAGCTCGGGGAGCATCGCGTGCGCGCCGCGGACCATCGTGCGCAGCTTGAGCATTCGGAACCGCCGGCCGCGCAGACCGACGCGGTCCTGGCGGTAGAACGGGTTTCCGCCGCTCACCAGCACGATCCCGAGCGCGGCCGCCAGCACCACCGGCGAGCTGAGCGCCAGGATCGCGAGCGCGAGGACGACGTCGAGCGCGCGCTTCGCCGGCGCGTACCAGCCCGGCCGGGCCGGCGCGGACGGCATCGGCACCCCGACCGGCAGGTCGGAGAGGTCGGGCGCGCCGGGCAGCTCGAGGGCGTTCATGTCAGCGCCGGACCGAGGATCGCTTCGATCCGCTCGCCCACGTAGCCCAAGCCTTCGATCGTGCCCAGCTCGCGGCCCGAGCCGCCGCCGGCGTACTCAAGGTACGGGACGTGCTCGCGGGTGTGATCGCTGCCGGGCTGGGTCGGGTCGCAGCCGTGGTCGGCGGTGAAGATCAGCGCGTCGCCGGGCCGCACGCGCGCGAAGAGCTCCGGCAGGCGCGCGTCGAGCCGGGCGAGGGCCTCACCATAGCCTCGCACGTCTCTCCGGTGGCCGTACTTGGTATCGAAGTCGTTCAGGTTGACGAACACCAGGCCGTGATCCGTTGCATCCGCGAGCTCGAGTGCGCGGTCGACCGCTTCGCCGTTGTCGGCGACGCGGACGGACGACGCGATCCCGTGACCGCTGTAGATGTCACAAATCTTCCCGACTGCGTGCACGGGTACACCCGCGCGCTCCAGCCGGTCGAGCACCGTCGGCGGTGGAGGAATGGCGTAGTCCCTCCGGTTCGGCGTTCGGCTGAAGCTCCCCGGCGCGCCGGTGAAGGGCCGGGCGATCACCCGGTTCACCTCGTGGGGCGGGGCCAGCATCGCCCGCGCCCGCTCGCACCATTCGTACAGGGTCGCCAGCGGAACGATCTCCTCGTGCGCGGCGACCTGAAAGACCGAGTCGGCCGAGGTGTACAGGATCGGCCGGCCGGTCCGCATGTGCTCCTCGCCGAGCTCGGCGATGATCTCGGTCCCCGAGGCGGTCGTGTTCCCCAGCGGCGGCTTCCCGGCGATCGCGGTGAAGCGCTCGACGACCTCGGGCGGAAAACCGTCCGGATAGGTCGGAAACGGGACCTCGGTGATCACGCCGGCCATCTCCCAGTGGCCGGTGATCGTGTCCTTGCCCTTTGAGCGTTCTTTAAGCCGGCCGACGGCGGCGAGCGGAGCCGCGCTCCGCGAAAGACCGCGCACGACGGTGACGTGACCCAGGCCGAGCTGCTCGAAGTTCGGCAGCCGGAGCCCGCCCAGCCGCTCGGCGACGTTTCCGATCGTGTTCGCGTTCGACGAGTCGTGGTAGACGTTCGCATCGGGGAGGGCGCCGACGCCGGCCGAGTCCATCACGAATGCGAGAATGCGCGGCATGCCGTCCGCCGCGGTTCCCTCCGGCGCAGGACCGTGCCTCCCGCGCCGCTGAACGCGTGAGGCTGCAGATGCGCTTCCCGGTCTTGATCGCGCTGGCGGCGATGCTCGTCGCGAGCGCGACGGCGCGCGCCGTCGCCTCGCCGCCCACCAGCCTCGACGTCTCCGCGAGCGGCGTCGACTTCTTCTACAACCGCTTCATCGTCACGGCCGACGGCAACGTGCGGGTCCGCCTCTCCGACGGCACGATCGTGAGCGGACAGACCTTCACGATGGACCTCAAGCTCAACCGCTACCTCGTCGCCGGCGACGTGCACCTGGACGGCCCGAAGGTGCACGAGCGCGGCGCAGCGTTCGCCGGCTATCCCGATCTCGACCGCTCGTACTTCCTCCCCGCCGAGGGCGCGCCGGAGCGCTGGACGTACTACGGCCTGGACTGGAGCGACAAGCACCCCGGCCGCGAGCAGCCGGGTGACGCGTTCTACTTCCCCGACCTCACCGGCGAGCGCCCGTACATCTACGCCGCCGGCGCGCGGATCGTCCCGAAGACGAACGTGCTCTTCGACCAGCCGCGCGTCTACACGGCCGGGGCGTACCTCCCGCTCCCGCGCTACGTCGTCACCTTCTCGGCGAACTCGCACTTCTACGAGAACGGCTTCGCCGGGGCGCGCGCCGACGTCGCGCTGCCGTTCAACGGCTCGGAGCACTCGCTCACCGCGCTGCACGTGCGCAACGACCAGTTCAACGGGACGTATCTCGCGATCGACCAGCACTTCGTGTGGCCGAACGACTGGATCGTCGCCTCGATCGATCCGCTCACGCAGGAGCAGCGCCAGTACAACCTGATCGGCTACAAGCGCTTCTCGCCGAAGTTCGAAGCGCGCGCGTTCCTGCAGGAGTCGGCCGCGTCGCCCGGACTCATCAACCGGCCGATCAACGCGGCCGGGTTCACCGAGATTCAGCTGAACGCCGGGCTCTCGCGCTCGGGACTCAGCTTCACGCAGGACAACTACTGGCAGCAGCTGCTGGGGTACCGGCCCGGCGCGAACGACACCGTGCTGACGGCGAACTACGATCCGCGCTGGCGCGAGCACCCGAGCAACGCGACGCTCGCGTGGACCGGCTTCGAGAACCGCATCTTCAAGTTCGCGCCGCTGCTGTTCCGGCTGCGCAGCGGGATCGGCAACGCGCACGACGTGTACGGCGAAGGCGGCTATCCCAACTTGCAGCCGGGCCCGCGCGAACTGTGGTACCACTACACCGGCGCGACGCTCTACACCGCGCCGGTCCGGCTCAAGAACAACTTCTCGCTGACCGCGTCGTTCGACAAGCAGCGGACCTGGTACTCGGAGCCGCATCAGGTCGACGTCGCCGACACGCGCTTCTCGCTGGCGCGCGTCTTCGAGCGCCAGCACGTCAACGCGTTCGTCGCCTACGAGACGCGCACGACCGGCGACTACTGGGGCGCGCAGCAGCTTGCCGCCTACCCGCCGGGAAACCCCAACCCCGCTTGCACCGTCTCGGGCGGCGACGTCTGCGCGACGCCGTTCGGCTTCATCGGCGGACAGAACGCCTTCCGCGGCTTCGCGATCTCGCGCGGGGCGACCGGTTCGGTGGTCTACACGCCGACCGCGTACTTCGGGCTGAACCTGACGCTCGCGCACTTCACCGACTTCCCGGCCCCGGTCCCCGGCCTGTACGGCCAGCCGCCCTGGCAGTTCACGGGTGATCTGCGCATGCGGCTGTCGAAACAGCTGTTGGTCGACGTGACCCGCCAGTACTATTTCAACTTCGCCAACGAACGGTGGACGCCGCAGCTCGGGGTCCAGTTCTCGCCGTGATGATGCGCCTGCTTTCGATCCTGCTCGCCGCCGCCGCGCTGACCGCGCTCGCGCTCCCGTCGTTCGCGCAAGCGCCCGCGCCGGCGGCCGCGCCCGGAACGGTGGTGCGCTTCACCGGCCAGCTGCTCGACGTGCGCAACGGCTACGTCTACTTCACCACCGGCGATGCGTTCAAGCTGGCGCCCGCGCCGAAGCTCGCCGACTACGACACCGGCGGGCCGACGAAGCTGCAGCCGCGCGCGAAGGTGTTCGCGCGCGCCGTCGTGGACCCGGCCACCAAGCAGGTCGTCGAGCTCGACCTGACGACGCGCCGGCTGCCGCCGGACGTCGCGTACGCGCAGGTGCAGCAATACGCCGCGACCGGCGCGACGACGGTGCGCGCGCCCGAGATCGTCGGCCAGAACATCACCGGGCGCGAGGTCGCGGTCGAGTTCGTCGTGACGGTTCCGCCGACGACGCCGCTGAACGCCGAGGTCTACATCAGCACCGACTACAGCAACTGGGATCCGCGCGCGATCAAGATGGACCGCATCGACGGGCAGCGCTACCGCGCGGTGCGGCGGCTCGCTTCCGGGACGAAGTTCGCGTTCCGCGTCACGCGCGGCTCGTGGAACGCGACCGAGCTGGGTCAGAACGGTCTGCAGCCAACGCCGCACCCGTACTTCACCAAGGAAGTCGACGCGCAGTCGGTCCCGGTGACCGTCTACGCGTGGTCGGACGACCGCGCGAGCGCGCCGCAAGCCGCGCAGCCGGGCGCGATCCCGACCCCGTTCAACCCCAACCCGTTCCCGCCGGGCGGGCTCTACCCGCCCTCGCGCGCGACCCCGCCGGGCGGGTTCCCGACGCCGCGGCCGGGCCAGCCGAACAAGCCGCCGCGCTGAGCGCATGCGCCGCACCGCCGCCGCGTTCGCCGTAGCACTCTGCGCCGCCGCGTGGCCGGGCGCGGCGAGCGCGCGCGCGGCGGCGACGCTCGAGGGTGGTTCGGTCGTCTTCTTCTCCGACACGCTGGCGCTGTTCGCGCGCGACGGCGCGGCGCTCGCACTCGCGGACGGCACGCGCGCGCACGCCGACGCCGCATACCTCGACCTCAAGACCGATCGCGCCGTGCTGGCGGGCCACGCGCGGATCGCGCGCGGCGCGGCGAACGCGAGCGCGGACGCGATCGTCATCGAGCTGGACACGAGCCGCGTCGACTTGCTCGACGCGCGGAACGCTACGGTGACGCAGACCACGCGCGCGCTCGATGCGGCGAAGCCGGCCGAGTTCGACGCGCAGCGCTTCACGTTCCCCGACGTCGAGGACCGCGGCGCGTTCATCCGCGCGAAGCACGCGGCGATCGTCCCGCACGCCGACGTGCGCCTTTCGCCGGCGACGTTCCCGAACTCGGTCGGCAGCGTGCCGGTGCCCTCGTATCTCTACACCTACGCGACCGGCGCGGGCTTCGCCTCGAGCGCGCTCTCGGGCGCGACGTTCGACCAGCCGTACGGCTTGTGGGGATCGCCGAACTCGCTGACCGCGCTGCACGCGCGCTGGGAAAGCGGCCCCGGCGCAGCGTTGGCATTGCAACAGCAGTTCGTCTCCGGCGATGACGCGTTCGCCGCGCTTTCGTTCGACGCGCCGCTGCACGGCTACACGGTGCGCGGCTTCAACGGCTACCGCCGGCTCGGCGCGCGCTACACCGCGGTCGCCGACGCGACCGGGACGATCTTCGGCACCGTGATGCACGGCGGCCTGACCGCCGCGTTCGGCGCGGCCGGCGCGCGGCTCGACTACACGCGCACCTCGGGCGGTTTCTCGAAGCTCGACTTCGCGCTGCGCACGCCGGACCGCCCGCTCTTCGGCGGCGCGACGTGGCGCTTGACCGGCGATCTCGGCTACGACGCGCAGCGCGGCGGGCTGTTGACGCAGCTTCCCGACGCGCGCAGCTACGCGACGGTGTGGCGGCACGGTCTCGACTTCTCGGTCGCGACGCCGGTGGTGCGCGCGCCGCTCGGGACGACGCTCTCTTCGACGTTCGACGTGCAGCGCACCTGGTATGCGTTTCCGCACCACTTCGACCAGTTCGGCGCGACGGCGTTCGCGACCAAGACGTTCTCGCGCAAGGTCTCGCTGTTCGCCGGCTATCAGGGGACGTGGAACGCCGACGTCTACCCGAACGCGCAAGCGATCTTCTATCCCTCGCCGAGCACGCCGATCCTCACCCCCGACGGCACGCCGTACTACGGCTACGCCGCGTTCACGGGCGCAAAAACGTTCCGCTTGCAGAACCTCACGCTGCAAGTGACGCCGGACGCGAACACCGCGTACCGCCTCACGCTCACGCACACCGCGGACTTCCCGCAGTTCAACGGCTACGGACGCCCGCAGTGGGAGATCGGCGGCGACGTGCGCTTCCGGCCCTTCCCGAACATCGGGCTCGACGTCGGCCGCGCCTACGACTTCGCTTGGGGCGGAACGCGCTGGGTGCCGCGCTGGAGCTTCGCGATCACGCCGTGACGCACGCGCTGCTGCTCGCGGCCGCGGCCGCGTCGCTCTTCCGCATCGTGCCGCTGGGGTGCAGCGGCGACCGGCTCGCCGTCGCGGGCGCGGGCGTGCTGCGGCTCGCCGACGGCGTCTCGTGCGCCGCGTTCGTCCCCGGGCGTGCGATCGCGATCGCGCTCGACGGCGACAACCGCGCCACACCGCAGAAGCTCACCGCCGACGCGTTGCCGGCCGCGAAGATTCCGCGCGCGGCGTTCCTGCTCGCGCCGGGGGCCGAGCAGGACGCCGACGAGTCGCAGCTCGTCAGCTCGACGATCGACGTGTTCGTGCCGCCGCGCACGCCGCCCGGCGACGACGTCTACCTCAGCACCGAGCGCAGCGGCTGGTCGCCGAGCGAGATCCGCATGGACCGCGTCGACGCGCGGCACTTTCGCTTGACGCTGAAGCTGCACCGCGGCGCGCGGCTGGCGTTTCGCGTCACGCGCGGCTCGTACGGGACGACCGAGCGCGACGCTTCGCGCGCGCTTCCGCCGGCGCACGTCGCGACCGGCGAACCGGACGCGCACGTCGTCGTGAACGTCCCGGCCTGGGCCGACATCGATTAGCGCTCCGGCTTTTCGGCGCCGCGATCACGCGGCACTCAACGTGCTGTGGATCGGGATTCTGTTTCAAGAAGCTTCGCTGCTGGCGATCGTCGTGCCGGCGCTGCTGCTGCGCATCTCGCCCGCCGACCACACCGCGATGCTGGCGAACCTGGCCACGCTGGTCGGTGCGGCGTTCGTGCTGACGCCGCCGCTCGCCGGAGCGCTCTCCGACCGCGCGCGGCGGCGCGGCGGCGACCGCAGGCGCGAGACCGCGGTCGCGCTCGCGATCGACGTCGTCGCACTCGCCGGGATGGGCTTCGCGACCTCGGTCGGCGCGCTGGGCTTCGCGCTCGTCGCCGCGACGGTCGCGCTGACCGCGGCGCAGACGATCTACCAAGTGCTGCTGCCGGAAGTCGTGCCGCGCGCGGTGTGGGGGACGGCGGCCGGCGTGCGCGGAGCGATGACGCTGATCGGCACCGTGCTCGGCTTGGCGTGCGCGGCGCTGCTCCCACCGCAGCAGGCGCTCTTCGCGAGCGCGCTGACGATCGCGCTCGTCGCGAGCTCGCTCTTCGCGATCCCGAACCCGCCCGCGGCGCCGCCGCCGCTCGCGCGCGCGATCGTGCGCGACAACCATGACCTTGCCGTAACGCTCGTCGCGCGCGGGTGGATCGTGCTGGGGCTGACGCTGCTGAACACGTACGTGCTGTACTTCTTCTCCGACGTGCTCGGCGTGAAGGACGCTTCGCTGGGAACGGGGATGGTCGCCGGCGCGGCGCTGCTCGGCGCGATCGTCTCCAGCGTGTGGGCCGGAACGCTTTCCGACAAAGTCGATCGCCGGCTCGTCGTCACGCTGTCGGGGATTCCGATGACGCTCGCCGCGCTCGGCTTCGCGCTGCATCCCGACGCGCGCTGGATCTTCGCCTACGCGGCATTGTTCGGGCTGGGCTACGGCGGCGTGTTCTCGGTGGGCTGGGCGCTCGCGCTCGACGCGATCCCCGCGCTGGGCGACGTGGCGCGCGATCTCGGCGTGTGGGGGACGCTCTCCGGCTTGCCGCTGATCTTCGCGCCGAAGCTCGGCGCGTGGGTGATCGCGCACGGCGCGACGCCCGCGCAAGGCTATCGCTGGCTGTTCGCGCTCGCCGGCGCATCGTTCGCGATCGGTTCGCTCACCGTGCTCCGCGTCGGGCGCAAAGGCGCCGGGTCGCTCTGGCAGACGCTGCTCGTCGCGTTGACGACCGCGATCCGCCAGCCGCTGATCGCGCTGAGATTCCGCGTGCGCCAGTGGGGACGTTTGCCGCTGCGCCGTGGGCCGACAGTGCTCATCGCGAACCATCAGCACGAGGACGAGTCCGAGATCGTCGTCGAGCGAGCGTTCGTGCAGTCGCTCTTCCGGCCGCTGTTCACCGCCTCGTCACGCCGGATGTACGAGCGCGGCTTCTTCGCGACGCGCATGCCGTGGCTCGGGTTCATGCGCAACGTGAACGCGGGGCCGCTGTTCTTCGGGCTGGGAATGCTGCCGCTCGAGAACGAGCTCTCCGCGCGGCCCCTGCGCAGCATCGCGGGCGACGTGCGCGCGCGGCACGGCGACCTCGCGCTCGAGCTCGTCTTTCGCGGCGAGGCGCGTGCGGCGATACCTCCGGACGCGCGCACGCTTGACGACCTGCTGCTGCCGCGGCATTTCGCGGCCGGCGAAACGCGCGTGCGGTTGTCGTACGTGCTCGAGCCGTACCGCGCGGAGCTGCTCGCCGCGCTGCGCGCCGGCGTCGACGAGGACGTGGCGCGCATCGTCGGCGTCGTGCGGCGGGGCGCGACGTTCTTCGTCACGCCGGAAGGCTTCTACAGCACCGACGGCCGCATGCGCCCGCTCAAAGGAATCGTCGACCACTTGCTGCGGGTCGCGACGCCCTGGTTCGCCGCGATCGCCTTCGACCCGTTCCGCGGCCAGCGGCTTTCGATGCTCTACCGCATCGTGCGCCCGGCCGATCCCGACGATCTGAGCACCTCGCTCGCGGCGGCGCGGCCGGTCACGACCAGCGCGCTGCTAGCGACGTGGCTGCTCGCCGTCGGCTTGCCGTTCGACGCGCGCGAAGCCGCCGACGGCGTCGTGCGCCTGCGCGACGCGCTCCCGCCGGGAGCGTTCACCGATCCGGAGCTCGCGCGCGACGCGGACGGCTGCGTGAACGACGCGCTCGACGGCGCAACGCGCCGCGGCGTCCTGGCGCGCGACGGCGCGCGCTATGAACTGGCCGCACGGCGCACCGACGCGCGCTTTCCCGGCGTCGCCGACGTCGTCGCCTATCAAGCCGCATTTTTTGAACAGACGATCGCGGCGCTGCGCCGGCTCAGCGAGCGCTAGCGCACGACGACCGGGATCGAGCGCGACGTTTCGACGCCGTCGATGCTGCGCGCGATGATCTGCAGCGTGTAGCCGTGGCGCAGCCAGGGCGGCAGCCACCACGGGACCGTGTACGTCAGCGAGAACTTTCCCGGCCCGTCCTCGTGCATCGCGACCGCGCGGTAGTCGACGCGCGCTTCGACGTAGTGCACGTTGTCGGAGGTCTCGACGTTCCCGTGCACCGGCCGGCCCGGATGGATCTCGGTCGTCGAGATCGAGAAGCCGTGGATCGCCGGGTATCCGTGCGGGGGCGGCGTCGGCCCGACGTGCGCGTACGCGTCAGCGACGTCCGCCGAAGCAAGGGCTATCGTCGCGGCGAGGGCGAGCAGCGGTGCAGGCATTGCCGGTGTGTTCCCCTTAGCGGACGCTGACGCCCACCGCGCTCTGCGTGCTTCGCCCGCGCGCGTCGCGCGCGACGAAGGTGACCGCGTAGCTGCCGCGCGCGAAGGGCGGGAGCGGCGGCAGGGTCGTGCTGCCCTCGAAGAGCCCGGGGCCCACGCGCGGGACCGCCATCGAGGACCCACCGGCGAAGGCGACGACGGTGACGACGCCGGGCGTCGTTCGGACGACCGCGTGCACCGTCGTTCCGGATCCGACGACGCTCGGGCTGACGCTCGCGCCGAGGATGTACGGACGAGGATCGGGCGCGCTCGTCGCCGGCCGGTCGGCGACCGGGTGTTCCGGCCCCGCCCGGAGCGGGCGAACCGCCGCGCGGATCGGGCGCGCCGCGGGGCGAGCGGCGACGGGCGCGCTGCTCGGTCGCAGCCGCGCCGTGGAGCTCGGGCTGCGCGCACCGGTCGGGCCGCTCGAACCCGTGCGGGCACATGCCGTCATAGCCAGCGCGCTCGCGAGCGCGGCTGCTGCGATGCGCGAGGGTGAGAGCTGCCGGGCGGCGAGAATCAGGATTGGTGGTCTCCACTGTGCGCGAGCTGCCGGTTCGGCGAGGCGCCGATGCGACGCTCAGCATCGTCGTTCCCCTCTTCAACGAGGCGGACAACGTCGACGAGCTGCTGCGGCGCATTGCGAACGTCGTGCGCGGGCTGAGCGATCCGCCGGCCGCCTACGAAGTGATCCTGGTCGACGACGGCAGCCGCGATCGGACCCTGGAGAAGCTGCTCGCCGCCGCGCACGACGATCCGCACCTGCGCGTCATCTCGCTCTCGCGCAACTTCGGCCACCAGATCGCCGCGACCGCCGGGCTGGACGCCGCGCGCGGCGACGCCGTCGTTCTGATGGACGGCGACCTGCAAGACCCGCCCGAATTGATCGACGACTTTCTCGCCAAGTTCCGCGAAGGGTACGACGTCGTCTTCGCGACGCGCCGCCGGCGCGCCGGCGAGAGCCGCTTCAAGCTGTTCACCGCGGCGCTCTTCTACCGCGTCATCCGGCGGCTCACCAACGTCTCGATCCCGGTCGACACGGGCGACTTCCGCTTGATGAGCCGGCGCGTCGTCGAGGCGTTGCGCGACTCCCGCGAGCGGCACCGCTTCATCCGCGGCCTGGTCTCGTGGGTCGGGTTCAAGCAGACCGGGATCTCGTACGACCGCGCCGAGCGCCACTCCGGCAGCTCGAAGTATCCGGTCTCGAAGATGCTCAAGTTCGCGCTCGACGGGATCACCGCGTTCAGCGAGATCCCGCTGCGGCTCGCGACCTGGTTCGGGTTCGTCGTGAGCGTCTTCGCGTTTCTGGTCGGCCTGTACGAGGTCGCGCTGCGCATCTTCACGGGCTACAACTTGCCGGGCTACACCTCGACGATCGTCGCGATCCTGTTCCTCGGCGGCGTGCAGCTGATCACGATCGGGATCCTCGGCGAGTACGTCGGCCGCATCTACGACGAGATCAAGGGCCGCCCGCTCTACCTGGTCGCGGAGAACGTCGGGGCCGGGCTCGACGCCGAGCCGGACTCGTTGCCGAGCACCGTCCCGCTCACCAGGTAGTTCCGCACGTAGTCGGCGACGCCGTCTTCGAGCGCGGTCATGGGCCTGGTCCAGCCGGCCTGCTGGAGCTTGCGCACGTCCGCGACGGTGCGGTACTGGTACTTGCCGCGCAGCACGTGCGGCATCTCGATATATTCGATCCGCGCCGGGAGCCCGAGCGCGTTGAAGACGGCGATCGCGAGAGCGTTCCAGGTCCGGTCGGCTCCGGAGCCGACGTTGTAGATGCCGCCGGCCTGCGGCGTGCGCGAGAGAAACGTGGTGATCGCCACCGCGTCCTTCACGTAGAGGAAGTCGCGCGTCTGTTCGCCGTGCGCGATTCCGTTACGATAGCTTTTGAAGAGCTCGATCGTCCCGCGCGCGCGGATCTGCTCGTACGCCTTCGCGACGACGCTGCGCATCTCACCTTTGTGATCTTCGTTCGGGCCGTAGACGTTGAAGTACTTGAGCCCGACCGCGCGCTCGAGCAGCTCCTCGCGCCGCATCCAGTGGTCGAACAAGTGCTTCGAGTAGCCGTACATGTTCAGCGGGCGCAGCGCGTGCGGGTCGAGGTCCTCGCGCATCTCGCTTTCGAGCGCGCCGTAAGTCGCCGCCGACGAAGCGTAGACGAAGCGCGCGCCGCGCGCGAACGCCCAGCGCGCGATCTCCTGCGAGCGCCGCACGTTGTTCGCGATCAGGTACGACGCGTCGCGCTCGGTGGTCGACGAGCACGCGCCCAGATGAAAGACCGTTGCGATCTCGCCGAACGCGTCCGGCTCGCGCTCGATCCGCGGGAAGAACTCTTCGGCGTCGAGGTAGTCGGCGAAGCGCAGCGGAACGAGGTGCCGCCACTTCTCGCTCGTTCCGAGCCGGTCGACGACCACGACGTCGTCGACGCCTTCGCGGTTCAGCTGCCAAACGAGCGCGCTGCCGATCAAACCGGCGCCGCCGGTGACGACCGTCGTCCGTTTCACGGCTGCGCTCGCTCCGTCGCCATCACGTTGCGAACGCGCCGAGGGCGGAATCCCTCACCAGGCCCGCGATCAGCGCGCGCGGCGGCGGGGGGCTCGGGCCGAGCGTGAACGCGCTCGCGACCCGGCGCGGGTCGGCCGAGGGGCCGGCGCACTCGGCCAAGACGTCGCCGCCGCGCACCGGCGTGCCGGCGCGCGCGACGATGCGGATGCCGGCGAACGGGCCGTCGGCCGCAACGAGTTCGCGCGCGAGCTCGCCGACCGCGACGGCGTCGATCCCGACGACGAACCCGTCGTGCGGCGCGGTCGCGGTGCTGCGGTGCGGGTGCGCGGCGATGCGGTCGAGCGCCGCGCGCGTGCCGCCCTGCGCTTCGACGAGCTGCGCCAACCGCTCGTACGCGGCGCCGGACTGCAGCCGGTCGAGCGCGCGCGACTCGACCTCGTGCTCCGTCAGGCCGCCGACGCGCAGCATCTCGTGCGCGACCGCGAACACGGCTTCGGCGAGCCGCGGATCCCGCTCGTCGTCGCGCAGGAAGTCGCGCGCCTCGACCGCTTCGATCCCGCTCCCGACCGCCGCGCCGAGCGGCTCCTCCATGTCGCTGACCAGCGCGCTCGCGCGCCGCCCGAAGCGCGCCGCGAGCCGGACCAGCGTCTCGGCGAGCTCGAGCGCTTCGCCGGCGGTGCGCATGAACGCGCCGCGGCCGGCCTTCACGTCGAAGACGATCGCGCCGGCGCCGCCCGCGATCTTCTTCGAGACGATCGACGACGCGATGAGGCCGCGCGCGGGGACGGTGCCGGTGCGGTCGCGCAAGGCGTAGAGCTGCTTGTCGGCCGGGACGAGCCGTTCCGACTGCGCGGCGATCGCGCAGCCGATCGTCTCGACCTGCGCGACGAAGGCTTCGGGCGCGAGATCGGTGCGCACGCCGGGGATCGCCTCGAGCTTGTCGAGCGTTCCGCCGGTGTGGCCGAGCGCGCGGCCGGAGAGCTTCGCGACCGGGACGCCGCACGCGGCGACGAGCGGGACCGCGATCAGCGAGACCGTATCGCCGACGCCGCCGGAAGAGTGCTTGTCGACGACGGTGCGCCCGCCGCCGTAGCGCAGCACGTCGCCCGAGCGCACCATCGCGTCGGTCAGCGCGAAGATCTCTTCGTCGGTCATCCCGCGGATCGCGCAGGCCATCGCGAGCGCGGCGACCGGCGCGTCGTCGATAGCACCGTGGACGTAGCCGTCGACGATGCGGCTCCACGTCCGCGCGTCGAGCGCTGAGCCCTCGCGCTTCGCGGAGAGAGCGCGCCGCAGCCAACCGTCGTCGTTCAAAGCCGCTTCGCGGACCTCGCCATGCGGGTCTGCGGATTCGCGCGCGGCCGTCGCGAAGCCCTTGGCGTGCCCGTTCGCGCCGGACGCCGGCTCCGTTTCGCGGTGGCGGCCGTCGCGCTGGCCTGCGCGCTCGCCGTCCCGCTCCGGCTCTCGGCCGACGTCTGGGCCTACGCCGCGTACGGTGCGCTGCTCGGGCACGGCCTCGACCCCTGGGCGCACGCCTACACCGGGCCCGACGTCGCGAGGCTGCGCGATCCGCTCCTCGCCGCCGCGCTGCGCGCCTGGGACGGCTCGCTCCCGCGCGGCGTCTACGGGCCGCTCTTCACCGTGCCGTGCGCGCTGGTGGTGGCGGCATCCCGGCCGCTCGGGCCGGACGGCACGGTCCTCGTCCTGCGGCTGCTGGCGGCGCTGGGGCTGCTGGCGTGCATCGCCCTGGCCGGGCGAACCCGCCCGCGGCTCGCGACGCTCCTCGCCTTCCATCCCGTCGTCCTGTGGAGCGCCGCGGAAGGGCACAACGACGTCTTCTGGCTCGCCCTCGTGCTCCTCGCAGGCCGCGCGCGGAACGCGCCCGCAACGTTCGCGGGCCTCGTCGCCGCGGCCGCGGTGAAGCTGATCGCTCTCGTTCCCCTGGCGGCCGCGCTGGGCCGGCTCGAACCGCGCCGGCGGGGGCCGGCAGCCGCGGCGGTGCTGCTCGTGCTTCTCGCGGCCTACGCGCCGCTGCTGCTCTCGCTGCGGAACGGCTTCGACCACGCCGCCGGACCGCCGCGGCTCTCGCTGCTCCACGCGCCCGCGCTCGCTGCGTGGTCGGGCTCACCGCTTCCGGCCGCGGTCGGTGCGGTGCTGGCGCTGGCCGGCATCGCCGCCGTCGGGCGGGCGCTGCGCGCCGGCGACCACCTCGCCGGGGCGGCACTGGCCGGCTGGCTGGCGCTCCCGGCCGCCGAGCCGTGGTACGCGCTGTGGCTGGTGCCGGTGGTCGCGCTGGCCGGGCGCACGCCCGCCGCGAACGCGCTCTTCGCCGCCTCGTTCACCGGGTTGGCGGGGTATCTCCAGGACGCCGTGTCCGGAACCGCCTTGCGGGACCCGGCGTTGCTCGGAGGTACGATGCTCGCCCTGTACGCGCTGCCGGTCCTGATCGCGCTGGCCCAGCCGGCCCCCTCGCCGCAGCCGAACCCCGCGCCGCCGACCCCGCCCCCCCTCGCGAGCGCGGCTCCGTCGCCCGCGCCCTCGCCGGCCGCGTCGACGACGCCGATCCCGCCGAGCCCGCAGCCGAGCACGACACCGAACCCCTTCAGCTACGTGGTCACGCCCTCGCCGGCCCCGGCGGCGGGCCCGCGCATCGTCGAGATCGCGCTGAACGACAAGGTGATGCACATGGGCGGGATGCTGCTGGTCAAGGTGACGACGAGTCCCGACGTGACCGCGATCGTCGCCCGCACGATGGGCCGCCAGCTCGGGATCCCGCAGGCCGCGCCGGGGCTCTTCGCCGGCCAGCAGCAGCTCCCGAGCGGGATCCCGTCCTGGCTCCTCAACCGCACCTACCACATCGAGTTCGTCGCGACGACCGCCGACGGCCACTCCGTGAGCTACACCATCCCGGTCCGGCTCGAGCGCTAGAAACCGACGAGCCCCGGCCTAGCGACCGGGGCTCGTCGTCATGGGCGGCTCGGACGGAGGCCGAACGCGACGGGTTCGCCCGTGGGCGAACCCACTAGTTGACGACTTTGACTTCGATCTTGCGGGGCTGGGCCTTGGGGTGCAGGTGCAGGCCCAGGGTCAGCATCCCGTGCTCGACCTTGGCGTCGATCGCCTCGGTGTCGACGTCTTCCGGGAGCATGATCGAGCGCTGGAACGAGCGCCGCTCGGTCTTGCCGGTGACGGTGAGGACGCGGTCCTCGACGGTCACGTCGATCTGGTCGGGCTTGTAGCCGGGAACCGGGAGCTCGACGTTCCAGCCGTCCTCGGTCTTCTGAACCTCACCCGCGAACCCGTACGCGCCCTGGTTGCCGAACACCGCGCGAAGCGGATCGAACCCGAAGAGATCGCTCACCAGCCCGCGGCCGCCGCCGTTCGGGCGAACCATCAGATCTGCCATTGCTTGATTGAAGCCTCCGATTGTAACGGGCCGCCGGCATGATGGGCGGCCAAATTTCTGACACACCGATTCTAACGCGATTTAGCACTCTTGTCAATATAGTGCCAATAGCGCCGGAGCGACCCCGGCCCGGGCGAGCGGCCGTTCGAGGCTCGGCCGAAACGTGGTAGGATAGACGGTCTGTGGCCGCCCTCGCCCCGAGCCTCGTTCGCGCGCTCCCCGCCTCGTCTCGCCCGCTCGCCGAGCTGATCGAGCGCCTGCGCACGCCGCTCGACGGGCGCGGGCACGCCTTCGCGCTGCACGAGACGACCGGCTCGGCGCGTCCGTACCTGCTCGCCGCGCTGCACGGCGCGCTCAAGGGCCAGATCGTCGTCGTCGTGCCGACGACCGACGTCGCCGAGCGCACCTTCACCGACCTGACCTACTATCTCGGCGAGCGCGAGACCACCAGCGTCGCGCTGCTGCGGGCGCGCGAGGAGACGCTCGGCGCGATCGAGTCGCCCTCGGAGCGCAGCGCGCGCATGACGCTGCTCGCCGATCTGTGCGCGCGCAAGCCGCAAGTGATCGTCGCGCCGGTCGGCGCGCTGCGCCAGTACGTCATCCCGCGCCGCGTTTTCGAAGACGCCACGTTCACCTTGCGCGCGAACGAGAGCGCCGGCTGGGACGAGACGCTGCGCCGGCTCTATCGACTCGGCTACCTGCGCGTCGACGTCGTGAGCGCCGCCGGCGAGTACGCGGTGCGCGGCGGGATTCTCGACGTCTTTCCGGCGACGGCCGATCTTCCGGTGCGCGTCGAGTTCTTCGGTGACGACGTCGAGTCGGTGCGCGCGTTCGAGCTGCAGTCGCAGCGCTCGAGCGGCGAGCTGAACGCGGTCACGATCACGCCGTGGGTCGAGGTCCTGCGCGAGGACGCGCTGCGTGAGAACGTGCTGGCGCGCGCGAACGGCGAGCCGAACGTGATCTCCGCGCTGCGCGCGTATCTCGCCGGCGGCGCCGACGTTCCCGAGCCGTGGCTCAGCCTCGCGTACGACGAGCGCGCGACGGTGCTCGACTACCTGCACGACGCCGCGCTGGTCGTGCTCGAAGAGCCGGGGATGCTCGAGACCGTCGAGCAGGGGCTCGACGAAGAGCGCGCGCGCGGCGCGCAAGCGCTGATGGCCGGCGTCGACTCCGGCGAGCTCGACGTGCGCGACGACGAGGTCGGCGAAGCGCTGCTGGCCGACGTCGTCGCGCCGTACCCGCGCTTGCGCGACTACGAAGCGCGCTTGCGCGCGCGCCGGGTGCTGATCCTCAGCGGCGGGATCGACGCCGGCGATCTGCACTGGCTGCCGCCGGCGGCAGAGTCCTTCGTGCTCGAGACGCGGCCTGCCGAGCACTTCAACCGCCGCCTCGAGCTGTTCACCCAAGCCGTGCGCGCGTGGGTCGCCGCCGGCGACACCGTGTGGCTGGTCGCCAGCGGCGCATCGCGCCTGGCCGAGGTGTTGCGCGCGGCGAACGTCAGCGTCGAGCGCAGCGCGCCGTTCGTGCACCTGCGCGCCGGCACCGACGGCGTCGCGCTCGGCGCGTCCGCACCGGCGCGGCACGGCACGGTGTACGTCGACCAAGGCTCGATCGAGGACGGGTTCAGCGTGCCGATGCTGCACCTGCACGTGCTCGGCGACCGCGAGATCTACGGCCAGCCGGCGAAGCGCGTCAAGCTGCGCGCCGTGAAGGAAGGCGTCCCGGTCACGCTCGCGGACCTCAAGGTCGGCGACTACGTCGTGCACGCCGTGCACGGGATCGCGCAGTATCTGGGCTTGCGCAAGGAGACGATCCTCGGCGCGACCAGCGACTATCTCGATCTGAAGTACGCGGGGACGGACGGGATGCTGGTCCCGGTGCACCAGATGCACCAAGTCACCAAGTACAGCGCGAGCGAAGGCCACGCGCCGCGCCTTTCGAAAATGGGCGGCGGCGACTGGGCGCGCACGAAGTCGCGCGTCTCGGAGAAGCTGGCCGAGA
Organism: Candidatus Eremiobacterota bacterium; assembly: GCA_019235885.1. GTDB lineage: Bacteria > Vulcanimicrobiota > Vulcanimicrobiia > Vulcanimicrobiales > Vulcanimicrobiaceae > Vulcanimicrobium. The sequence goes on from JAFAKB010000056.1 coordinate 27,225, forward strand.
TCGCCGAAGGGCTCGTCGCGCTGTACGCGGAGCGCGAGACCTCGCGCGGCCACGCGTTCGCGCCGGACACGCCGTGGCAGGCCGAGCTGGAAGAGTCGTTCCCGTACGAGCCGACGCCGGATCAAGCCAAGGCGATCGACGACGCGAAGTCCGACATGGAGCTGCCGAAGCCGATGGACCGGCTCGTCTGCGGCGACGTCGGCTATGGAAAAACGGAAGTCGCGGTGCGCGCGATCTTCAAGGCGGTCGCCGACCAGAAGCAGGTCGCGGTGCTGTGCCCCACCACGCTGCTCGCCGCGCAGCACCACCGCACCTTCTCCGCCCGCTTCGCGTCCTTCCCGGTGCGGATCGAAGAGCTCTCGCGCTTCAAGAGCAAGAAAGAAGCGCAGGCGATCCTGAACGACCTCGCGCAGGGGAAGGTCGACGTCGTCGTCGGCACGCACCGCATCTTGCAGAAAGACGTCGTCTTCCGCGACCTCGGCTTGATCGTGGTCGACGAGGAGCAGCGCTTCGGCGTGATGCACAAGGAGCGCCTCAAGCAGCTCAAGGCGACCGTCGACGTGCTGACGCTCTCGGCGACGCCGATCCCGCGCACGCTGCAGATGTCGCTGATGGGCGTGCGCGATCTGTCGCTGATTCAGACCCCGCCGAAAAACCGCATGTCGATCAAGACGGTCGTCGTGCCGGCCTCGGACGCGGTCGTGCAGCGGGCGATCGTGAACGAGCTCGACCGCGGCGGCCAGGTCTACTACGTGCACAACCGGATCGAGTCGATCTACGGCGTCGCGCGCGCGCTGGAGCAGCTGGTGCCGAAGGCGCGCATCGCGGTCGGCCACGGCCAGATGCGGGAGCACGAGCTGGAGCCGGTGATGAGCCGGTTCATCGACGGCGAGATCGACGTCTTCGTCTCGACGACGATCATCGAGAACGGGATCGACATCCCGAACGTCAACACGATCGTCGTGAACGACGCCGACAAGTTCGGGTTAGCGCAACTGTACCAGCTTCGGGGACGCGTCGGACGGTCCAATCATCAGGCCTACGCGTTTCTGCTCTATCAGGCGCACAAGGCGCTGAGCGAAGAAGCGAAGGCGCGGCTGGAGGCGATCCGCGAGTTCACCCACCTGGGCAGCGGCCTGCAGATCGCGATGCGGGACTTGGAGATTCGCGGCGCCGGCAACCTGCTCGGTGCGGCGCAGTCCGGTTTCATCGGCGCGGTCGGCTTCGACACGTACGTCCAGCTGCTGGCCGAGGCGATCTCCGAGCGCAAGGGCCCTTCGGCGGGCGCAGGACCGGCTGCGGACACGCGCGAGGCAGTGATCGACGTGAAGCTCGACGCGTACGTGCCGGACGACTACATCCCGCAGGTCTCGCAGAAAATTGCGATCTACCAGCAGCTCGCCGCCGCGCGGACGCTGGCGGCGGTCGAGGAAGCCGTCGCCTCGGTGCGCGACCGCTTCGGCCCGCCGCCGCCGCAGTTCGACGCGCTGGTCGAGATCACGCGGTTGCGCGTGCTCGCGCTGCGGGTCGGGGTGACGCGCGTGGTGATCAACGAGCAGCGGCTCACGCTCGGGGTCGGAAGCGGCTTTCAGCTCGACCCCGCCTCGATCCCCAAGCTGCAGTCGATCAGCAAGAACCGCTTCCGTTTCGGCGAGGGCCGGATCACCATCGATCTGCCGGCCCGCAGCCCCGCGGATCAGCTCCCGACGCTGCACGCGCTGCTCGAAGCGCTATAAAATCGCCGAAACTCCTTGACGGCGGGCGAGCGATGCCCTAGTTTGGCCGTTATGGGTGGGGAACGGCCGGGTGCGCCCGGCGACGACAAGCTGCCGTGCTGCGGTCATTCGGCACGGCTGCACGTACCGGAGTGCAACTGGTGGATTCCGGGGACGCGCGATGAGCCACCGCGGCGGTGCGGCTGCGAGGGCTCTTCCCCCGCAGACGCAACGCCGCCAGGTCCGGCGCTAGATCGCCCGGACACCCCCCGGTAGCCGATACGGTTGAACGTTGCCGAAGAACGAGGCCGAGATCGCGGAGAGGTTCGCGTCGGCGGAGTGATTGCGGTCTTCGGCGGCGAGCGCGATCATGACGTCGGCGACCTGCGCGTCCCACTGGCGCCCGCGCCCTTCGGTCAGCGCGGCGATCGCTTCGCCGTACGAGAGCGCGCGGCGGTACGGGCGGTCGCTGACCATCGCGTGGAACGAGTCGGCAACCGAGACGATCCGGGTTTCCAGCGAGATCTCTTCGCCGCGCAGACCGCGCGGGTAGCCGCGGCCGTCGAACCACTCGTGGTGCGCGCCGACGATCGGCGCGTACGGGGCGAGCGCGGGGATCTCGGAGAGTATCTCGGCGCCGGCCTCGGCGTGGCGCTTCATGATCTCCCACTCCTCGGCTTCCAGCGCGCCGGGCTTGAAGAGGATCGCGTCGGGGATGCGGATCTTGCCGATGTCGTGGAGGATGCCGGCCTTGACGATGCGCTCGGTGATGTCGGCGGGAAGCCCCATGCGGTCGGCGATCCGCCGGCCCCATTCGCCGGTCGCGCGCGAATGGTTGCACGTCGCGTCGTCCCGCGCGCGCAGCATCGCGAGCAGGGACCGGATCGCGGTCGGCTCACCGTCGACGCGATGGCCCGGAACCTCGTCCAGGACGTGGGTCAGCGCGCGCGACTTGACGATCTCCAGGAAGACGACGATCGTGGCGAGGTCGCCGTGCTCGGCGTGCGCCAGCTCTTCGGCGGCCTCGCAGCCGGCCTCGATCATCGCGGCGACGACGGCGGCGGGATGCGCGTGGCGCACCATGCGCGACCAGTGCACGACGACGTCGGGCGCGCTCTGCGCGATCGCGATCGAGAGCTCGTGAACCAGGGTGCGCGCGATCAGCGGCGAGATCACCATGTCGGCCCGGCGCAAGCGCGCGACGATGTCGTTCGCCACCTCGGCGCGGCGGTCGTTGAGCACGTCGGCGAGGTGCGCGCGGCTGGTGTGCGGCACGTCGTGCAAACGATCGTCTTCGAACATCGTGCAGTCCGTCTACGAGCGGGTCGCGGTCGGCGGGCTAGCCGGCGTACGCGGTGCGGAGGTTGCCGTCCACGTCGCGGCGCAGGCCCGCGAACGCGTCGCGCTCGATCTGGGCCACGAGGCGCACGACGTCGTGCAGGCGAACGCGCGGTGCGTCCTCGAGCTCGTCGACGACCGCTTGACCGGCGGCGGCGACGATGTCGTCGACGTCTCCGCACCACTGGCCGACTTTTTTGACGAACTCGCGCAGCGGCTTGATGTCCGCGCCGTCGAGCGCCGTGCGCACGAGCGAGGTCGCGGAGCGAACGAGACGGAGGTTCTCGACCGTCGGCAGCATCGACGTGCACGTCTCGATAAAGAGCCGCGTCTTGTCGACCGGACGGCAATCCGTTGCTAGCTGATACATAGATTCACCCTAGTTCGTGATCGGTGGTATGGCCGGCGCGGTGGCACAGACATGCGCGATTCCGACGACGGCGTTCAGCACAGAAAAAAAGGCGATCGATAGGGCATCGGCCATGGAATAGGTCTCTCCTCGAACCGGCAAGGCGTGCGGGGGCGTGCCGCTAGCATATCCGCTCGGCGCGAATTCGCGCATGAGGCGAACACCCCATTGTCACCGAAAACGCCCGTCCCAGCAGGCTTTTTGCCGATTTTAAACTATTTCAGGCTTGAATTCCGAGGTCGCGGGCGCGCTGGATTGCCTGGGCTCGGTTGCCGACATGCAGCTTCGCGTAGATGTTGCCGACCTGGCGTTCCACCGTCTTTCGCGACTTCCCGAGCGACGACGCGATCGTTGCGAGCGTCATCCCCGTCGGGAGCGCCCGCAAAACTTCCAGTTCCGCCTCGGTGAGATGGTGGCTTGGGCGAGCACGATTCGCCGCTCGGCACGCTTCGTTAAAGAACATGGCGTAGCCACGCATCATAGCGGGCGCCTCGTCCTCGCGCATCCCCTCCGCGCTGATGATTCCAGCGAACTGCTGATCCGGATCGATCGAGCGAGACAAAGCGCGACGGCCTCGGACGGTGTCGCCGACGGCGATGCAGACGGCCGCGGCGAGGATACGAGCGATCCGCCGGCGCCGAGAATCGAAGAGCGGCTCTTTGCCCGAGCGTTCCGCGGTCTGGCTGATCGTCCGCCTGGCTGCTCGCCGCGCGACGTCCACGTGCCACGTCGCGAGTGCCGCGATCGCCAACAACGCGTCGAGCAGTGCCCGCTCCGGCAAGGTCAGCGCCTCGTTGTTCCGCACGGAAGTCAGTGCTACACGGGCCGCATCGAACCGGCCGGCCCAACCCAGCGCGAGCGCCTCCGAGATCGTGAACGAAAACCGTTCGCGGTAATATTGCTCGTTCAGCGGGTTGGCGATAATCTGATTACGAAGCGAGCGCACCCGCTTCGCATCGCCTGCCTCCGCCGCGATGTCGAACTGAGCTAACACGCCCATGTTCTCGAGCGCCAAGTCTTCTGCCAGGTGAGCGGTCATCGCCATCTTCCGCGCATAGAATCGCGCAACGTCCGGATCGCCGACCCAATCGTTCGCGATCACGTATAGGATCGAGTACGCGATAGCGGCGCTCCGGTGCGACTCCAGACGTTCGAACCAGCGCGCTGATTCCAGCGCGCGATCTTGCGCCTCTTCGAAGTCCTCTCGGTAGAACGCGGCCAGGGCCGTGCGGTTCAGAACTCGGCCCACAATCATCGGGTTGTCGACCGCGCGTCCGGTCTCCAGCGCCTCCGCGGCAAACCATGCGCTCGCCGTATCGTTGCCTTGGCGCGCCGCGATGATGGCGCGTGATGCCGCAAATGCGGGCGCAAGGTCGGACTCTGCATCGTTGGCAATCGAAAGTGCTTCTTCTGCCTCGTGCATTCGGTTCGTGTTGATCAGGAGTGGAATCAACAGTTCGAGCAGATACTGTTGAACTCGCCCGTCCGAATGCGCGACCGCGCGCTTGAGAAGCGCGATACCTCCCGGTACGTCGCCCCCTGTCACGGACTTCATTGCCCGCAATCCGATCGCGATCGGATTGCGGATCCGTTCCGATGCAGGAAACCGGGCAATGGCGGCGTCGATGTCCGCGCGGCGAGCTTCCGTCGCAAGCTCGAAGAAACGCTCGACCGGGACCGGGTCGTGTCCGGTCATCATAGTGCGCTCACATAGCGGAAGTCGCGCTCGCACGTTCCGCGAACCATTGGCGGAGGTCCGAGCGAGCGCGACAAGCCGCGGAACGTCCCCACGCGGCCCATCTCGATGCTAGTGTTACCGGCGGTCAGCTTAACTCCTTGAGCGGTTGTTTTTCTCATTGAGAAAGGCAAGTAAGTGCATGGTTACCGCCGCTCTTGATGGCCCATGTTCCCAAATACGGCGGATGCCCGCGACAAGAGCGGGTTCTGATGATCTGCCGACGCAACGCGCAAACAGCGCGCGGCCGGGACGCAGAGTTTCAAGTCGACGGCAAGCAGGTCATGTTCCCGGTCAGGCGCGTTAGTTTGCGATAATCGCCGTCTCGACTGCAGTTCCCGGGCGGAACACGCAGCTTCCGCCGTCTTTTGGCAGCGCAATGCGGATCGGCACGCGCTGCGTCACCTTTACGAAGTTTGTGGGCGCGGAGAGGGACGGGAGCGTCGAGAGCGCGTTTTGGGCGACGGGGGCGAAGCCGATCACTTTGCCGCGCACGGTTTGGCCGCCGCAGGCGTCGATGGAGATGTCGACCGGCATCCCGGGGCGGATGCGGTTGAGCTGCGTCTCCTTGTAGTTCGCGGTGACGTAGATGCGGTTCGCCGGCGAGAGCGTCACCACGGCCTGGCCGGGGACGACGGTTTGGCCCTCCTCGGCGTTGCGCGCGGAAACCCAGCCGTCGACGGGCGCGACGATCCGCGTGTCGCGCAGCGCAAGCCGCGCAAGGCGCACTTGCGCCGCCATCGCACCGGCTTGCGACTCAGCGGCATATGCCGTGTTCTGTTTGTTCGCGACGCGCGACGGCGCGGCGGCTTCGGCGGTCTTCGCCTGCGCGATCGGGATCTGCGCCGCGCTCGCCGCGGTACCGGTGCTCGCCGCGGCGGCGTTCGAGCGCTGCTGAACGAGCGTCGCCTCGGCCATGCGCAGCGCGGCGCGTGCGTTGGCGACTTGTGCCAGCGCGGCGTTGTACGTCGCGCGCGCTTGCGAAGCGGCGGTGACGGCCGCGTCGAGCGCGGTCGCGGCGACATAGCCCTGGCGCGCGAGCGCCTCCGTGCGGCTGCGGTCGAGCTCGGCTTTGCGCAGTGCGTCCTGCGCGGCGGGGACGGCGGCTTGCGCCGACGCGAGCTGCGCGCGCGCCGAAGCGACTTGCGCCTGCGCAACCGCGACCGCATTGCCTGCGGCCGCGGCTTGCGAGGCGGACAGCTGCGTCGACCGCCGCGCCGCTTCGACCGAGCCGGCTTGTTCTTGCACCTGCGCTGCTTGCAGCTCGCCCTCGAGCGAGGCCGCGTCGCGCGCGGCGTTCGCAGTCGCTTGCAGCGAGCGCAGGTTCTCCTCGGCGAGATCCAGCGCCGCGCGTTCGTTCGCGTCGTCGAGCACGACCAGCGGCTGGCCCTTGTGCACGAACTGGTTCTCGTCGACCAGAACCCGCGCGACGCGCTCGGAGACCTTGCTCGTCACGAAGACTTGGTCCGTGTCGATCGTCGCGTCGTCGGTGTAGACGCGATGGCGATCGTAGAGCAGCCAGTGCCCGCCGAAGTACAACGCCACGGCGACGACGCACAGCGCCGCGGCGTACGGAAGCCAGCGGCGCCGGCGCGGCAGGCGCGGCGGCGGCGGCGGTTCGTCCGGGATGCGCCGCAGATCGTCGTCGGCGCGGTCGGCCGTCGTCCTCATGCGGCGTCAGCTTCCTTTCGCGGAACCAGCTCGTACAACAGCAGGAACGGAATCGAGAAGACGAACAGCAGCGCGACGATCACGAACGTCTCCGAGTACGCGACCGAGGCCGCGGCGCGCGTCACCAGCTCCTGCAGCGCGGCGAGCGAGAGCGCGGAGGCGTCGGCGGCCGAGTGGCCGTGATCGACGAACCAGCGCTGCAGCGCCGCCATGCCGGGATCGTTGAAGAACGTATCGTGGCGCGCGCGGCTGGCCGTCAGCGACGTCGCGGCGATGCGCGAGCGCACGATGAGGCTGCCGAGCACGGCGAAACCCATACCCGCGCCGATCTGTCGCACCAGCGCGGAGAGCCCGGAGGCCGCGTCGATGAGCCGTTTCGGCACGTGAGCCATCAGCAGCACGTTCAGCGGCACGTACAAGAGTCCCAGCCCGATGCCTTGCAAGAACCGCGGCAGCAGGATGTGATCGAAGCCCGGCCGGTCGCCGAGCAGCGCGAACCAGGCGGTCGAGCCGGCGCACACGATCAAGCTCGTGAGCGCGACGAACATCGGCGGGATCAGCTTGCTGATTCGGCCCGACACTTCGGTGCCGAGCACCGAGCCCAGAGCGCTCGGGACCATCACGATGCCGGCCAAGTCGGCCGGATAGCGCAACACGTCCTGCGCGTAGAGCGGTACGATCAGCGCCGTTCCGGTGAAACCGATCCCCGTAATGAGCGCGAGCACGATCCCGATCGCGTACGACGGGATCGCGAGCGGCTTCAGGTCGACGAGCGGGACGCGGGCGGCAAGCTGAACCCGCACGAACAGGAACAGCGCGGCGCACGCGGCGATCGCCGCGAACGTGATCTTCCCCGAGGCGAACCACTCCTCGCGCGGGCCTTCTTGCAGCACGTACTGCAGCGCGCTGAAGCCGACGATCATCACCACCAGCGAGGTCACGTCGAACCGGCTGCGCTCGCCGCGCTCGGACTGATCGCGCAGGATCGCCGAGACCATGAACAGCGAGAGTATGCCGAGCGGCACGTTGAGCAAGAAGATCCACGGCCAGCTCGCGTTCGCCAGCACCCAGCCGCCGATCGCCGGCCCGATCGCCGGCCCGATCATCACCGAGGCGCCGTACACCTTGTACGCCGAGGCGAGCTCGTCCGACGGGTATGCGTCGGTGAGCGCCGCCATCGCCAACGGCATCATGAGCCCACCGCCGACCCCTTGGATGAAACGCGTCGCGACGAGCTCGGGCAGGTTCACCGACATCGCGCACAATAGCGAGCCGACGGTGAAGCCGCCCACCGCGTACAGGAACGCTCGCTTGCGGCCGAAGTTCGTCGCGATCCAGCCCGTCAGCGGCATGACGAAGACCGCGGCGAGCACGTAGATCGATGAGATCCACGAAACTTCGTCGATCGACACTCCGAGGTTGCCGGCGATGGTGTCGAGCCCAAGGTTAACCACGGTCCCGTCGATCAAGGCCATCAAACTCGGGATCAGGACGGCCAAGGTAACGAGCCGCAGGTAGGCTTTCGACGCCCGCGGGGGGGCTTGGGTCACCGAGGCATTTTAGCGGATCGCGGGCTGCGAGTCGACCCCTACCAGTTTGTCGGGCCTTCGCCCGACAAACGACGGCGGATCGGGCGAAGCCCGAACGCGAAGGGTTCACCATTGGTGAACCCACTCAGTACAGCCGCGCCTCGGCCAGGTCGAGATCGTACTGCACCCGCCGGAAGATGTCGTCCGGTATCTTGCCTTCGTCGCGCAAGCGCGTGATCGCTCGCCGCTCGGCGCGCAGCGCTTCGTCTTGCGCGTGGTGGTCGAAACGGCTCAGCGCCGTTTCGTGCGCGCGGCCGCCTTTCGTGCCGTGCGAGCGCAGGTGCTGAATGCGATGCGCGTACTCATCGCGGAGGCGGTCGACGATCTCGCGCTCCTCCTCGTCGTGCGCCTCGGCGAAGATTTGCTCGATCTTCTGCAAGCCGCCTTGCAGCGCGGCGACGCGCACCTCGATCTCCCGCTGCTCGGTGTCGCTCTCGCCGCCGACGCGCAGCCACTTCAGCAACGGTATCAAGGTGAGCCCTTGGCCGACCAGGGTCACGAAGATCACCACGAAGGTGATGAACACGATCGCGTCGCGTCCCGGAAACGCCGCGCCGTGGGGACCGGCGAACGGCAGCGCGAGCGCCGCCGCGAGCGAGACGATGCCGCGCATCCCGCTCCACCCGACGATCAGCGCCTCCGCGTTGCGCGGCGTCGCGTCGTGCTTCGCGAACGCTTTGGCGTACCAGCGCTGCACCGAGACGCTCGCCCACACCCACGCCAAGCGCACGACGATCAGCAGCGCGCTGATCGCCAGCGCCGCCGGCAGCAGCGCGAGCGCGCGCGCTCCGTCGTGCACGAGGCCGCGCAGCTGCAGGCCGATCGTCAGGAAGATGAACGCGTTGACGACGTAGAGCCACAGCTCCCATACGTTCCCGCCGACCAGCCGCGTCTCCGGCGAGTGGAGCACCGCAGAGCGGCGCCCCAGCAAGATCCCCGCGACGACGGTCGCGAGCACGCCCGAGACGTGCAGCGATTGGCCGGTGAGGTACGCGGCGTACGGCGTCCCGATGACGATCAAGTTGTCGATGAGCGAGTCGCTCAGCTCGAACCGGTGCAGCGCCAGGGTCAGCTTCTCGACGCACCATTCGATCGCGATCCCCGCCGCGATCCCGCCCAGCGCGACGATCACGAACTGCATCGCCGCGCGCTGCACCGAGAACCCGCCGGCGACGACGGCGGCGACGGCGAACGCGTAGATCACCAGCGCCGTCGCGTCGTTGACGAGCGCTTCGCCCTCGAGGATCGCGACGATGCGGCGCGGGACGGAAAAACGCTGGAACGTCGCGCTCGCCGCGACGGCGTCGGGCGGCGAGACGATCGCCCCGAGCACGACCGCGGCGTCCCAGCCCAGGCCGGGCACGATGCGCTGCGCGAGCATCGCGACCGCGACCGTCGAGACCACCACCAGGATCACCGCCAGCCGCAGCACCGGCGCGAGGTTCTGGCGCAACAGCACCGCGTCGGTCGTCCAGCCGCCGCTGAAGAGCAGCGGCGGCAACACGACGAGGAAGATCCAGTCGGGCGCGATGGTGACCGGCGGCAAGCCGGGGATGAACGCGAGCGCCGTCCCGGCCAGCACGAACACGATCGGATACGGCAGCATCAGCCGTTTCGCGACGACCGCGAAGGCGACCGCGGCAGCGAGGCCCAGCACGAGCAGAACCGGCTCGCTCATCGGCGCTTCGATCCGCCGAGCGCATTGCCGCTTCCCGCTTGGGGTACGCCTACGCCATGCCTGAGCGGCTGAGCGGACAGGTCGACGACACGATTCAGTCGATCGCCGAGCTCGAGCGCAAGGCGCTCGAGAACGCGTCGCTCCAGCAGCGCGCGGTCGAGCGCTTCACGCTCGCGGTCGGCCGGCCGCGCACGGTGTGGATCGTGCTCGCGCTGATCGCAGCGTGGATCGCGTTCAACACGCTGCTCGTGCCGCGCGGGCGTGCGCCGGTCGATCCGCCGCCGTTCTTCTGGCTCGACGGCGTGCTCGCGCTCGCCGCGCTGCTGATGACGATCCTGATCTTGACCACCGAGAACCGGATGGCCGAGGTCGACGAGCAGCGCGCGCGGCTCAACTTGCAGATCAGCCTGCTGGCGGAGCGAAAGGTCGCGAAGGTCGTGCAGCTGCTCGAAGAGCTGCGCTACGATCTGCCCTCGGTGCCGAACCGCGAGGACCGTGAGGCCCAGGAGATGACGATCGCCGCCGACCCGCACGAGGTCGCCCAAGAGCTGGAAAAGCGAACCCCGACCCGGGGCGAGATTCCCCAGGACTAAGGCGCTCGGGGCCGAACCCGGGGCAGGTCGCGGAGGCGCTTCGGTCTCCGCCTTTTCACGTCACCTCTGACGGAGATCCGATGTCCCGTACAACCCGCATCGCCGCCGCCGTGGGCGCGGCTGCGCTCTGCGCCTCGCTTGCCGCCTGCGCCAACGGCTCGGGCGGCGGCAGCATCGCCTCGGTGAACGGCCAGGCGATCAGCCGCGCCGATTTCGACAAGAAGCTCGAGTCGAGCCCGGCGGCGCGCCAGACCCTCAACCAGATGGTCCAGCAGGACCTGATCGACCAGTACGCGCGCGACAAGAAGGTCGACGTCAGCGACGCCGAGATCGACAAGAAGCTCGCCGAGACCAAAGCTCGCTTCCCGGCCGGCCAGTTCGAGCAGATTCTCAAGCAGCAGGGCCTGAGCGAAGCCGACGTTCGGCAGATTCTGAAGCAGCAGATCGTGCTCGAAAAGGCGGTCGGCCCGCAGGTCAAGGTCAGCGACGCCGACATCAAGGCGTACTTCGACAAGAACCGCCAGCTCTTCGACAAGCCCGAGCAGATCAAGGCGCGCCACGTTTTGGTTGCCGACCCCAAGACGGCGCAGACCGTGTTCGCCAAGCTCAAGGCAGACCCGAGCGACGCCAACTGGGCTGCGGTCGCCAAGCAGTACTCGACCGACCCGTCCAGCAAGGACAAGGGCGGCGACCTCGGCTACTTCGGCCGCGGGCAGATGGTTCCGGCGTTCCAAGACGCCGCGTTCGCGGCGAAGGTTGGCCAAGTCGTCGGCCCGGTGCACTCGCAGTTCGGCTACCACGTGATCCAGGTCGAAGACCGGAAGCCGGCGCAGAAGGCGACGCTCGCCTCCGCGCACGATCAGATCAAGACGCAGCTGACCCAGCAGCAGCAGTCGCAGCAGGTCCCGCTGTTCTTGCAGAGCCTGCGCGCGAACGCGAAGATCGACGTCTACGACGATCGCTACAAGGACCTCTTCCCGCCGACGACGCCCGCCGGTGCGGCGCCGCCCAGCGGCGCGCCTGCAAGCGCCCCGCCGGCCGCATCTCCGGCCGCAGCGCCGACGAAGTAGCCCGGCCGCGAGGCGGGAGTCGCCACGACCCCGCCTCGCGAACGGTTGGCCGTCGTGATTCGCATCGTGGGGCTCGGACCGGGCGATCCGGGCCTTCTCACCTTGGGCAGCCGCGAGTCGCTGCGCGCCGTCGGCCGCGCCGCGACCGTGCTCGCCCCGCCGGAGCTGGTTCGGTTTCTGGAGAGCGACGGCGTGGCGGTCGAGCGTGCGCTGATCACCGACCAAGGGCTGTTCCTGCGCGGCTCGAGCGAGGTGATCGACGCGTTCGTCGGCCGGATCGACGAGCGCGATCTCGGCTTGGGCGTGCTCGGCAACCCGCTCTCGGATTTCCTCGGTTTGCCGATCCTGTTGCGCGCGCTCGAGCGGCGCGGGATCGCTGCCGAGATCGTCCCCGGGATGCCGCGCGCAACGCTCTCGGCCTCGATCGCGATGCCGCTCGTTCCGCTCCCGCCGGGCTCGACGCATCACACCTGGGACGACTTGGTCGAGATCATGGCGCGGCTGCGCCGCTCGTGCCCGTGGGACCGCGAGCAGACCCACGCCTCGCTGGTGCGCTATCTGATCGAAGAGGCGTACGAGGTGGTCGACGCGATCGAGCACGGCAGCGACGTCGAGCTCAGCGAAGAGCTCGGCGACCTGCTCTTTCAAATCGTCTTCCACTCGCAGCTCGCGACCGAGCGCGGAAAGTTTTCGGTCGCCGACGTAATCGACGGGCTCTCCAACAAGATGATCCGGCGCCACCCGCACGTCTTCGGCGACGTGATGGTCGCGGACGTCGACGCGGTGTGGGCGAACTGGGACCAGCTCAAGGCGCAAGAAGCGGCGGGTCAGTCGCGCACCTCGAAGCTCGACGGAATTCCCAAGCACATGGCGGCGCTGCAGCGCGGCCAGAAGATGCAGGAGAAAGCCGCGCGCGTCGGCTTCGACTGGACCGACGCCCGCCAGATCACCGACAAGCTCTCCGAAGAGCTGCGTGAGCTGGCCGACGCGCGGCTGAAAGCCGGCGACCTGCGCGCGGAGGACCCGCACGTGCGCGAAGAGATCGGCGACGTGATGTTCACGGTGGTGAACCTCGCGCGCCGGCTCGGCGTCGACGCGGAGGGCGCGATGCGCGACGCGAACACGAAGTTCGAGCGCCGATTCCGCTACATGGAAGCGTACGCGGTCGCGAGCGGCCGGGAGCTCAATGACATGAGCCTGGACGAGTTGGAAGATCTGTGGCAGCAAGCGAAGACCGCGGCGTAGGCGAAGCCGAAGCGCTCATCCGCGTGCGGATGAGCGCGCACGACGCGCACTACGGCGGCAACTTGGTCGACGGAGCGCGCATCTTGGGATTGTTCGGCGACGTCGCGACGGAGCTGCTGATCCGCCGCGACGGCGACGAAGGCTTGTTCGTCGCCTACGATCTGGTCGAGTTCAAAGCGCCCGTCCGCGCCGGCGACTACATCGAAGCGCGCGGCCGCATCACCGCCGCCGGCAAAACCTCGCGCACGATGGAGTTCGAAGCGCACAAAGTCATCAGCGCACGACCCGATATCTCTGCGTCGGCGGCCGACGTGCTGCACGAGCCGGTGCTCGTCGTGCGCGCGCGGGGCACTTGCGTGACGCCGAAGGAAGCGCAGCGGCGCTAAAGTCCGACGCTCGCAAGCAGCGCGCCTTCGCCGAGGGCGCGCAGCTTCGCGTAGGCGACCTCGCGCGGCATCGGGGCCATCCCGCAGTTCGTCGAGCAGACGATACGGTCGTCGTCGAGGTGGCGGCGCGCCACTTCGATGGTCGCGCGAACGTCGTCCGCCGTTTCGATCCGGTCGGTGGCGACGTCGATGACGCCGACCGCCACGATCTTGTCGCCGGCGAGCTCGAGCACTTCAGGCGGGACGCGCGAACCGGCCAACTCGACGGAGATCTGTTCGACGCAGCTTTTCGCGAGCAGCGGCAGAACGTGCGCATACTGGTCCCAGCGCTCGCCGAGGTTCGCCTTCCACTGCACGTTGGCGGGGATGCCGTAGCCGTAGCAGACGTGGACCGCGGTGGTGCAGCTCGCGCCGCTTAGGGCGGTGTCGAGCGCGTCGATCCCCCAAGCGGCGACCTCGTCGAAGTAGACGTTGAACGCGGGCTCGTCGAGCTGCACGACGTCGATTCCGGCGCTGATGAGGTCCGCGACTTCCTCCCGGATCGCGCGCGCGAACGCGAAGCCGAGCTCGGCGCGGTTCCCGTACGCTTCGTCGCAGACGGTGTCGACCAGCGTCATCGGGCCGGGGATCGTGATCTTCAGCGGACCGTCGGTCAGCGTGCGCGCGAAGCGCACTTCGTCGACGTGCACCGGCGAGGTGCGGCGGACTTCGCCGTTCACCGTCGGGCAGATCGCCTCGTAGCGGTCGTCGCGGATTCCGCGCTTCTGCCGCTTCGCCGCATCGATGCCGCCGAGCCGCTCGGCGAAACCGTGGACGAAATGCTTGCGCGCCTGCTCGCCGTCGGTGATCGTGTCGATCCCCGCGCGCACCTGCTCGGCGACCGCGATCCGCGTCGCGTCCCGCTGCGCCTCGGCGAGTTCCGCGCCGTCGAGGCGCCAGTTCGGGAAGAGCCGCTCCGGCTCGGCCAGCCAAGCCGGCTTCGGGAGACTGCCGGCGATCGTCGTGGAGAACGGCATCCGGACCCCTTCGCCGCTCGCCCGGCGATTCGCCCTGCGGTCAGTCGCCCGCGGCCGGATGGTACGTGCCGAAGCTCCAGACGTGACCTTCGAGGTCCTTGGCAGAATACTCGCGCGAGCCGTAGTCCATATCTTCGGGACCGCGGGTGATCGTCGCGCCGGCCTCTTTCGCTCGCCGGCAATGCGCGTCGACATCGGCAACGTAGACGTAGATGCTGGCGGTCACCGTGCCGTCGACTTCGGCCGGCGAGCGGCCGTAGGTGTCGGGGCGCGAGGTCCCGAGCATCAGCACGCCGTTGCCGAACGTCAGCTGCGCGTGGTGAACGACGTCGCCTTCGCCGTACACGGCCTGCTCGCGAAACCCGAAGGCTTTGCAGAGCCAGGCGATCGCGGCGCGCGCGTCGCGGTAGCGAAGGGCGGGGTAGAAGGTCGGCGGGTTCTCGGTAGCGGTGTTCGTCATACGCTCATCGTATACGGCGAGGGTCCCGGCGTCTTGGAAAAAACGTCGCGGCCTTAGGCTTCGGCCAGGCTGATGGAGTGCGGGTAGCAGACGGCTCGCAGGAACTCGCCGGGCGTCAAGCCCGTGTGCGCGCGAAATTCCGCGTTCATGTGTGGCTGATCGTAGTAGCCGGCGCTCAGCGCGATTTCCGGGAGCGGCACGCCCTGGTGCACCATCGCGAGCGCGCGCCGAAATCGCACGACGCGCGCGAAGCGCTTCGGCGAGAGACCGACGTGCTCGCGAAACGACGCGACGAAGCGGGCGCGCGACCGCCCACTCTCCGCCTCGATCTGCGCGATCGCCGTTCGTCCGCCGGCATACACAATACGCCGCGCAGCCGAGGCGATCGCAGGATCGACGTGCGTTGGGCGCGCGATGCGCTCGGCGGCCCACCGCGCCGCGACGCGCACCCGGGCGACGCCGTTCGGCGCGTCGAAGCACCGTTCACCCAGCTCGCTCGCGGCGCGGCCGAGGACGTCGCGCAGGTCGACCGTCGTGTCGGCGAGCGCGTGCAGCGGTTCTGCCAGCAGCGCGAATGCGCCGACCGGATGCAGCCGGACGCCGAGCACGCGGCAGCGCCGCGCCGGTGCTTCGACGATGGCGGCGGTCGTGATCAAGCCGCCGACGCACACGGCCGGAAAGTGCGCTCCGGTAACGTCGTCACGAACCGCCCGGTGCGGTTCGTCGAGCTGTACGATCAGCTCCACCATGCCGTCCGGAAACGTCCGCTCGCGCGCGGCGTTGAGCGTACCGTCGAAATCCCAGATGCGATCGATCGCGCCGGCAAGTGGATCGCCCGCATCGGGCGTCCACTCCGCATGCGTCCAGCAGCCAAGTTCCGTTTCGACACGCCGCAGCTCAACGGCCATGCGCCCCACTTCGCGACTACCCGAGCAACCCCGCTCCCTTTCGGACACGCCTCGCTCATCTGCGGGGGACGTTACACTCGCTCTTGAAGCAGATGACGAATTATGATGACCCCGACCTATTTGATCGTTCCGGAACGGAGTCACGACGGGAGCTGGTGGGCGATTGCGCCCGACCTCCCGGGCTTGGTGATGTTCGGCGAAACGCGAGAGGAGCTCATCGCCAACGCTCCTGACGCGATGTTGGACTACTTCGATGCGCAGCGCGACGCGGGGTTCGAGATCGCGGCGCCCGGGACGTATCCTGTCGAGTTGATCTACGATCAGGAAGAACCGGTCCCCGTGACGGTTACGGTGCCCGCCGCTTGATGCCGGTGCGGCGCGCGGGCTGATGCGGCTCGACAAGTTCATGAAGGTTTCGCGGCTGGCGAAGCGGCGCACGGAGGCGAAGGACGGGATCGAGGCCGGGCGGATCACCAAGGACGGGCGCGCGCTCAAACCCGGCTACGACGTCAAGGTGGGAGACGTGCTGGTGATTCACTATCGCACCAAGTTTCTCACCGTGCGCGTGCTGACCGTGCCGGAACGCGTGCTGCCCTCGCTGAAGCCGGCCGACCTGTACGAGATCGTCGAGGAGCGCAAGGACGATCCGGTGGACTGGCTGCGATAGCGCGCGATGGCGGAACGTTCGAGATTATCGTCCGATACGAAAGACGCGCTGGCGCGTGAAATTCCGCGCGACGAAGGCGTGCGCGCGGCGCTGCGCAACGGGCTGAGGTACTACGGCGGCGTGTTCGCCGGCGAGGAGCTCGTGTTTCGCACGCGCCGGCCGGCCGTTGCGCGCCTCGCGCGCACGCTGTTCGAAGAGCAGCGCAACGCGGCAGCGGTGCGGCGCGGGCACGACCAGCGACTCTACAAGGCGACGACCTTCGAGATCGATCTCGGCAACGCCGATCCCGGCGTGCCGCCGAGACCGCGCCGCCGCGACGAGCGGCGGGCCGAGTTGCGCGCGGCGTTCTTGTGCGCCGGCTCGGTCGCGGCGCCGCAGCACGGCTACCACCTCGAGTTCGTCTTCGCCGACGAGGCGCGCGCCGGCCGCCTCGCCGCGCTGATCGGCGCCGAGGGAGTCGAGCCGCGGCGGATGTTGCGCAAGGGCCGCCACGTCGTCTACCTCAAAGGCCTGGACGCGATCGTCACCGTGCTCGGCGCGGTCGGCGCCTCCGGGGCGGTCCTGCGGCTCGAAGACGTGCGGGCGGTCAAGGAGACCAAGAACCGCATCCACCGGCTCGTCAACACCGAGGCCGCCAACGTCGTACGCGCCGCCGCGGCGGCCGCCGCCCAGCGGGAGGCGATCCAGTTCCTGGCCGACGCCTACGGGCTGCGGAACCTCTCCCCGGCGCTGCGCGAGGCGGCCCAGCTCCGGCTCGCTCATCCCGACGAGACGCTGGCCGAACTGGGACGCCGCTGCAGCCCGCCGGTCGGGAAGGCGACGATCAACGGCCGGCTGGCGGCGCTGATGCGGCTCGTCAAGCGGCTGCGCGGGGAACGAGAGGAGCCCGAAGTTTCCCTGGCCTAAAGCGGTCGGGCTATGCGCATCGGCATCAATGGGTTCGGCCGCATCGGCCGCAACTTCACCAAGGCGCTCCTTGAGCGCTATCCCGCCCTCGAGATCGCGGCGGTCAACGACCTGATCCCGGCCGCCGAGTGCGCGCACCTCTTCAAATACGACTCGAACTACGGGGCCTATTCGGGCGAGGTCACCTCGAGCGCCGACTCGATCACGGTCGACGGCAAGACGATCAAGGTGCTGGCCGAGCGCGATCCCGGCAAGCTGCCGTGGAAGGACCTCGGCGTCGACGTGGTGGTGGAGTCGACCGGGATCTTCACCGACGCCGCCAAGGCGCGCGCGCACATCGACGGCGGCGGGGCGAAGAAAGTGATCATCTCGGCCCCGGCCAAGGGCGAGGACGTCACGCTCGTCCTCGGAGTGAACGGCGACCGCTACGATCCGGCCAAGCACGACGTCATCTCGAACGCGTCGTGCACGACGAACTGCCTGGCGACGGCGGTGAAGCCGATCGTCGACAATCTGGGCTGGGTGCGCGGCTTCATGACGACGATCCACTCGTACACGAACGATCAGAACGTCCTCGACGGCCCGCACAAGGACCTGCGCCGCGCGCGCAACGCCGCGACGAACATCATCCCGACCTCGACGGGCGCGGCGAAGGCGCTGTACCTGACGATCCCCGAGGTGCAAGGGACGTTCGACGGGTTCGCGCTGCGCGTCCCGACGCCGACCGTCTCGATGATCTACCTTGTCGTGCAAGTGAAGAAAGAGACCACGCGCGAGGAGGTCAACGCGATCCTGCGCGGCGAGGCGCAGACCACGCTCAAAGACTATGTGCAGTACACCGAGGAAGAGCTCGTCTCGAGCGACTTCAAAGGAAATCCGTACAGCTCGATCATCGACGGCAAGCTGACCAACGCGAACGGCGACTTGATCCAGATCGCGGCCTGGTACGACAACGAGTGGGGCTACTCGTGCCGGCTCGCCGACCTCACCCAGATGATCGCAGCGAAGATTCCCTCCGGCGTCGCGTGACGCGCGCGCTTCGGCCCGTTCCCGTCGCCGCCGCGCTCGACGACTTGCGCAAGTACGTCGGCCTCAGCTCGCCGGCGATCTCGCCGACGGCAAGCGCGCCGTTGTCGTGGTGAGCCGCATCGAGTGGAACGACGACCGCCTGAAGTGATCGCTCGGGCCTGCGCTTGCGCGCTCCTGCTCATCGTGGCGCTCGGCGCACCGTCCGCGACACACGCGGGCGAGGATACGTCGGGCCCGTTCACGCTCGAGGACGTGTACCGGCTGGTCAGCCTGTCGTCACCGCAGTCGTCGCCCGACGGCAAGCATGTCCTCGTCGTCGTTCGGACCGCCGACCGCGAACACGATCGCTGGGCGCGCCGAATCGATCTCGTCGATGCCGGTGGCGGCCCAACCCGTACCGTCGCTCGCGGCAACGTCTCATCGCCGCGCTGGTCGCCCAGCGGCGATCGCTTCGCATACCTCATGAACGGCGCGGTTTGGGTGGCGCAGCTCGGCAACGGTGAAGCGCGCCGCATCGAAGGCGAGCGCGTGGTCCAGTTCGCCTGGCGTCCCGACGGAGCCGCGCTCGCCGTCGTCGCGCTGCCGGCACCGGCGGAGAAGGCAGGTGACGCGCGCTACCTCGACGCCTACGAAGTCGGAAACGATCCCGCGCTCGCCAAGGGACCGCCGCAGTCCGCCCGACTGTTCCTGCGCACGCTCGATGGTGCGTCCAAGGCGCTCGGCCCGGCGAAGGGAACGGTGACGTGGGGCGATGCCGAGTCGACGCTCTCGTTTTCGCCCGACGGCAAGCTCCTTGCCTACCTCTGGGCGCCAAACGCGCTCGGCAACGATGCGGTCGCGGCGCGCATGCACCTCGTCGACACCACGACCGGCCGCGAACGCGAGATTCCGCCGTTCGGGCACGTCCGCGACCCGCTCTTCTCGCCGGACGGCAGGTGGCTCGCCTACGCGTACAGCGACGGAGATTCGCAGACCCATCCGACCGAAGCGTTCGTCGTTCCCCTCGCCGGCGGCGCTGCGCGATCGGTCTCGCACAACGTCGATCGGAACGTCCTCGACCTCGCGTGGGAGCCGCATTCCGGACGGCTCGACTTCACCGCCCACGACGGATTTCACACCGCGCTCTTTCGGAGCGTCGACGGCGCTCCGGCGCGCCGCATCGCGCCGGCGATCGAGATCGAGTCGGGACTAGAGGGTGCGTTCGCCGACGATGGGCGGCTGGTATACGTCTATTCCAACTGGCAGCGCCCCGAAGATCTGGCCCAATCGACGGTACCGCCGCCCGCGGACAACGGGATCGGACTGATCACCCGCTACAACGTCGCGATCGGCGTATCGGGATTGTTCCATGGGCTCACGTTTCCGACCTCGCTCGGGATCCCGAGCGATGCGGTCGTAACGCTGCCCGCGCGTTACTACACCGGCGACTTCTATCACGCGGGCGGCAGTGAAACTCTCGATCCTCCGAACCGTCATTACCCGCTCGTCGTCGTGCTGCACGGCGGCCCGACCTCCGCGGCGCTCGGGAACTTCGATCTCTTTGCGCGCTTGCTCGCGGCCCGCGGCTGGATCGTCCTCGAACCGAACTATCGCGGAAGCGACAATCTGGGTGCACGGTATCAGTCGGCGGTCGGCGGCGACAAGCTGCGCGGTCCCGGCAGCGACATCGATGCGGCGATCGCCGGGGCGTCTTCGGCATTCAGGGTCGATACGTCACGGATCGCGGTGAGCGGCTGGTCGTACGGCGCCGGCCTGACGTTGTGGATGATCGAGCACCGCCATGACTTTCGAGCCGCGGTCGCCGGCGCCGCCGTGACCGACATTGCGGCGGATTATGCGACCGCGGACGACATCGACGCCGATCGCGCGCTCGTCGGCGGCTCGCCGCTCGTCGGAAAGCATCGTGCCGCCGCCGCCGCGATGAGCCCGATCACCTATGTCGAGCAGGTGCACACGCCCCTGCTGCTGATGACCGCTCGCGGTGACGACCGCGTGTCGCCGGTCGGCTCGTACGAGTTCTACCACGCGTTGCGCGATCTGGGCCGGCCGGTGAAGCTCGTAGCGTACCCGGTCGACGGCCACTTTCCGAGCGATCCGGTGCGGCGCGTCGACGTCTACCGGCGCTGGATCGACTTCCTCGCCGCGCATCTCGGTACGTAGCCGATGTGCACCGTCTTGGTCCTGTTCCGCCCGGGCGATGCGTGGCCGCTGCTGGTCGGCGCGAACCGCGACGAGTCGTTCGACCGGGCGTTTCTCCCGCCGGGACGTCATTGGCCCAGCGCGCCGGATATCGTGGCGCCGCGCGATCTCACGGCGGGCGGAACGTGGTTCGGGGTCAACGAACGCGGCGTCTTTGCCACGATCGTGAACGGCATCGACCGTCTCGGCCCGGCCGAAGGAAAGACCAGCCGCGGTGAGCTGGTGCTGCGCGCGCTCGGCGAACCGGACGCGACGCGCGCGGTGCGCGCCGTCGGCGCGCTCGACGCGCAGCGCTACCGCGGCTTCACGCTGCTCGTCGCCGACCGCGAAACCGCGCACGCGGTGAGCAGCGACGAGCGGACGATCCGGGTCGACGGGCTGGCGCCCGGCCACCACATGGTCACGCCCCAGGGCTGCGACGCCGCCGGCTCGCCGCGCTTCGACGCGCACTTTCCGGCGTTTCGCGCCGCGCCGCCGCCAGTACCGCCGCGCGATTGGGAGAACTGGATCGAGCTCTTGAAGCACGCCGACGACGACGATCCGCACCGTGCGATGACGGTCCTCACCGACGCCGGCTTCGGCACCGTCTGCAGCTCGCTCCTCGCGTTGCCCGCGGCACCGCACGAGACGCCGGTCCTGCTGTTTGCGAACGGTCCGCCGACGCGCGCCCCGTACGAACCGGTCACCGCGCCGTGGGCCGACGTCTCGAACGTGGGACGGGCGTAGCGCATGACGTTCAAGACGTTGCGCGACGCCGAGGTGCGCGGGAAGCGGGTGCTGCTGCGCGAGGACCTCAACGTCCCGATGAAGGACGGCGCGATCGCCGACGAGACGCGCATCACCGCGGCGCTGCCGACGCTGCGCTACCTGCGCGAGCAGGGCGCGAAGACGGTGATCCTCTCGCACCTCGGCCGCCCGGACGGCACGCCGAACCCGAAGTACTCGCTGCGTCCGCTCGCACCGCGGCTCGCCGAACTGCTGGGCACCGAGGTGCGATTCGTCGAGGACTGCGTCGGCGAAGCCGCCGTCACGGCCTCGCACCGCCTCGCCGACGGCGGCTTCGCGCTGTTCGAGAACGTCCGCTTCCATCCCGAGGAAGAAGCGAACGATCCGGCGTTCGCGCGCGAGCTGGCGCGCTCGGGCGATCTGTACGTGAACGACGCGTTCGGCACGGCGCACCGCGCGCACGCGTCGACCGCCGGCGTCGCGGCGTACCTGCCGGCGTACGCGGGCTTCTTGATGGAAGCCGAGCTGGCCGCGCTGGCGCGGTTGACGGAGCGCCCGGAGCACCCGTTCGTGTGCGCGATCGGCGGGGCGAAGGTCGCCGACAAGGTCGGCGTGTTCGAAAACCTGCTGGCGCGGGTCGACGCGTTCGTGATCGGTGGCGGGATGGCCAACACGTTCCTCGCCGCGCAAGGGATTGAGGTCGGGAAGTCGCTGCGCGATCCCGATCTGATGCCGGCGCAGCGGATCATCGCGATGTCGCTGGCGAAAGGTGTCGCGCTGCACCTGCCGACCGACGCCGTCGTCGCCGACGCCTTCGACGCGGACGAGACGGCGCGCACCGTCCCGCTGGATCACGTCGGCGAGGCGATGATCCTCGACATCGGCCCCGAGACGGCGCGCGCGTACGCCGGCGTGCTGCGCGAGGCGAAGACGATCGTCTTCAACGGCCCGATGGGCGTTTACGAGAAGCCGGCGTACCAGAACGGGACGCGGGTGGTCGGCGAAGCGATCGCCGAGGCGACGCAGCGCGGTGCGACGAGCGTGGTCGGCGGCGGCGACGCCGCGGCAGCGGCGCACGCGCTTGGTTTCGCCGGCGCGATGACGCACGTCTCGACCGGCGGCGGCGCGACCCTGGAGTTCCTCGAAGGCAAAACGCTGCCGGGCGTTGCCGCGCTGGAGCAGAGCGCGGCGCGCGCATGAGCACGCTCCGTAAGCCGTTGATCGTCGGCAACTGGAAGATGCACAAGACGATCGCCGAGACGCGCACGTTCGTCGCCGACGTGCGCGCGCGCCCGCTGCCGCTCGGCGAGGTCGACGCGGTGATCTGTCCGCCGTTCACCGCGCTGTGCGCGGCGCGCGACGCGCTCGCCGGTTCCGGAATCGGGTTGGGCGCGCAGAACGTGGGGTGGGCCGACCAAGGAGCGTTCACCGGCGAGATCTCGCCGCCGATGCTGAGCGAGTGCGGTGTGGCATGGGTGGTGATCGGCCACTCCGAGCGGCGCGCGCTCTTCGGTGAGCTCGACTTCCGCGTGCACGAGAAGGCGATCGCCGCGCTGGCGCGCGGGATCACGCCGATCGTCGCGGTCGGCGAGACGGCCGAGGAGCATGCGGCCGGAGGGGCGCTCGACAAGGTGCGCGCGCAGCTGCACGCGGCGTTCGACACGATGCCGGTTTCGCACGTCGCGCGCTGCGTCGTCGCCTACGAGCCGATCTGGGCGATCGGAACAGGGACGGCCGACACGCCGGAGAGCGCGAACGCGCTCATGGGCGAGGTTCGCCGTGCGATCCCGGGGCTCGCGGACGCGCACCTGCTCTACGGTGGTAGCATGAATGCCGGCAACGTCGCGGCGTTCGTCGCGCAGCCGAACATCGACGGCGGGCTCGTCGGCGGTGCGAGCCTTCAGCCCGATTCGTTCGCGGCGCTGCTCGACGGCGCGCGCGCCGGAGCGCGCGCGTGAGCAAGCGACGCCCGTTCGTGCTGGCGATCCTGGACGGCTGGGGAACGAGCAAAGAGCCGCACGGGAACGCGGTCCTCGCCGCCGACCTGCCGAACTGGAACCGCATTCTCGCGACGTATCCGAACACGCTGCTCGAGGCGAGCGGCGAAGCCGTCGGGCTGCCGCCGGGGGTGATGGGAAACAGCGAGGTCGGCCACATCAACATCGGGAGCGGGCGCGTCGTCCCGCAAGGCGTGGTCGTGATCGACGAAGAGATCGCGAGCGGAACCTTCCCCGAGAACAAGACGCTGCGAGCGTGCATCGAGCACGTGCAGCGGACCGGCGGGACGCTGCATCTCATGGGCCTCGTCTCCGACGGCAAAGTCCACAGCTCGCTCGACCATGTCGAGGCGCTGATCGACGCGATCGCCGCCGCCGGCGCACGGCTCGCGATCGATGCGTTCCTCGACGGCCGCGACACGCCGCCGAAGTCCGCGGCCGCGTATCTGGAGCGCCTCGAGCAGCATCTCGCGATGCGCAGTCGGAGCGATGCGATCGCGACGATCTCCGGGCGCTACTACGCGATGGACCGCGACAAGCGCTGGGAGCGCACGCGCAAAGCGTACGACGCGCTCGCGAACGGCGACGCTCAGTACCGGTATCCGACCGCGCAAGAAGCGCTTGCGGCGGCGTACGAGCGCGGCGAGACCGACGAGTTCGTCGTCCCGACGATCGTTGGCGCGCCGCGGCCGGTGCGGGACGGCGACGCCTGCATCTTCTTCAACTTCCGCCCCGACCGCGCGCGCCAGCTTACCCTCGCGTTCAGCGATCCGGCGTTCGACCAGTTTCCGGTGCACCGCTACGAAGACTTCGTCTTCGCAACGATGACGCGCTACGAGGAGAACTTTCCGAACCCGGTGCTGTTCGGCCCGCGCCCGCAAAGCGACGTCTTCGGCGAGATCGTCGCCAACGCCGGACTCACGCAGCTGCGCCTCGCGGAGACCGAGAAGTACGCGCACGTGACGTACTTCTTCAACGGCGGGCGCGAGGACGTGTTCCCAGGCGAAGACCGGATCCTGATTCCCTCGAACCGCAGCGTCCCGACCTACGATTTCGCCCCGGAGATGTCGGCGAACGACATCACGACCGCCGCGATCGAAGACCTCGCGCACCGTCGGCACGACCTGATCGTAATGAACTACGCGAACGCCGACATGGTCGGTCACACCGGCGTGTGGGACGCGACGATCTCCGCGCTCGAGACGCTCGACGTCGCGCTCGGCCGCCTGGAACAGGCCGTGCTGAACGCGCACGGAGTCCTCGCCATCACCGCGGACCACGGCAACGCTGAAGAGAAGATCGACATCGACGGCAACCCGCTGACCGCGCACACGACGAACCCTGTTCCCTTCGTGCTCGTCTCCGAGCAGCGCTTCGGAACGTTCGAGGGAGAGGGAAAGCTCGGCGACGTCGCGCCGACGCTGCTGCCGCTCCTCGGGCTGCCGGTTCCACCCAGCATGACCGGAACGAACCTGTTGCGCATGGAATCGACGTGAAGCGCAAGCGCATCGAAGCTGCGGCGGAGCTGCTGCGCGAGAAAGCCGGCGGCGAGCTCGACTGCGCGATCGTGCTCGGCTCGGGTTTCGGCGCGGTGCTGCGCGAGCGGATCAACGGCCCGACGCTGGCATACAAGAAGATCGACGGGATGCCGCAGACCGGCGTTGCGGGCCACGCCGGCGAGGCGCACCTCGGCATGCTGCACGGCCGGCGCGTCGTCGCCTTCAGCGGCCGGTTCCACCTCTACGAAGGCCGCGCGACCGACGAGGTCGTCTATCCCGTCGTCGCGGCGGCGCACGCCGGTGCAAAGACGTTCGTGCTGACGAACGCGGCCGGCGGTGTCAACGCGGAGTTCCGTCCCGGCGATCTGATGCTCATCGCCGACCAGCTCAACCTCACCGGGACGAGCCCGTTGATCGGCGCCGACTTGCTGCCGGGCGCGCAAGCGCGCTTCGTCGACATGGTCGACGCATACTCGCCCGCCCTGCGCGAGCTTGCGCGGCACATCGCCGCCGAGTACATGATCGTCTTGCGCGAGGGCGTTTACGCGGGCCTGGCCGGCCCCGCGTACGAGACGCCCGCCGAGGCGCGCTACGTGCGCTCGATCGGCGCCGACGCGGTGGGGATGTCGACGGTGCTGGAGACGATCGCCGCGCGCGCGCTCGGACGCGACGTCGTCGGCTTTTCCCTGATCACGAACGTCCACGGCACCGGCATCCCGACCTCGCACGAAGAGGTCTTAGCCGCCTCGGCCGCTGCCGCCGAGAACGTCGCCCGCATGATCGAAGGAATCGTCGCGAACCTGTAGGACCTTCCGGAAGCTCGCTTTTAGCCGGGGAGGAAGTTGCCATGCGCCATCGGTCGTCATTACGCGCCGCGGGGCTTGCCGTTGCGCTCGCCGCCGTCGCCGCGGGGTGCGCAGGGAGCGAAGCGGTCAGATCGGTTGCGCCGGGAGCGGCGGCGAACGGGGCGCTGCGGGCGGCGCGCAGCGTCTCCAGCCTGGGCGCGTACAACGTCGACAAGACGAAGACCGCGGTTGCCGGAATCTCGTCCGGCGGCTTCATGGCTGTGCAGCTCCACGTGGCGTTCTCGGGAACGTTCCACTACGCGGCGGTCTACGCGGGCGGGCCGTACTACTGCGCGCAAGACTCGCTCAGCACCGCGCAGACGACGTGCCAGTACGCGACCTCGAGCTCGCTCTCCGCGTCGGAGAGCTATCTCGACAGCCAGTCCGCCGCCGGGACGATCGATCCGAAGTCGAACTTGAACGGCCAGAAAGCGTACCTGTGGTCGGGGACGATGGACTACACCGTCGAGCAGAAGACGATGAACGACCTCAATGCCGAATACCAGCACTATGGCGTCGCGACGAAGTACGACAACGCCTACGCTGCGGGACACGGCTGGGAGTCGCTCGACGGCGAAGTCGCCTGCGGCACCACGGCGAGCCCGTACATGATCGACTGCAGCAACTACGACTCGCAGAAGACGTGGCTGACGTTCTTCTACGGCTCGGTGAACGCGCGCAAGACGGGGACGCTCGGCGGCACGCTCATCAACTTCGACCAGACGCCGTACGGCGGCGGTTCGAACGACCTCGACACGAACGGCTATCTCTACGTTCCGGCAAACTGCGCGAGCGGCCAGCAGTGCAAGCTGATCGTCGCGCTCGACGGCTGCGTGCAGACGCAAGCGAGCATCGGCACGAAGTTCATCACCGAAGCGGGGCTGAACGAGTACGCCGACACGAACAATATCCTGGTGCTGTACCCGTACCAAGTCTCGAGCAGCACGCCGAACAACCCCAACGGGTGCTGGGACTGGTGGGGCTACGAGACGACGACCTACGCTTTGAGAGCCGGCCCGCAGATGGCGGCGATCAAGAAGATGGTCGACCGGATTCAATCCGGCGGTAGCCCGACACCAACGCCGAGCCCGACGCCGACGGGCGGACCGACTCCGACGCCGACGCCCGCACCGACGCCGACCCCGGTCTGCTACACGGCGTCGAACTATGCGCACGTGCAAGCCGGCCGCGCGCACGACGGCCTCGGCTACGCGCTCGCCAACGGCTCCAATCAGAACATGGGGCTCGACAACGTCTTCTACCAGACGACGCTGAAGCAGACCGGGCCGAACTACTACGTCATCGGCTGCCCGTAAGAGTCCCCACGATTCGTCACCTCGGCGGCATGCGCAGCGCGCCGTCGAGGCGGATCGTCTCACCGTTCAGGAACACATTCTCGCAGATCTGGACGACGAGCTGCGCGTACTCGTCGGGGTTTCCTAGGCGCTTCGGAAATGGAACCGACGCGCCGAGCGACGCCTGCGCTTCCGGCGGCAGCTGACCGAGCAGCGGCGTCTCGAAGATGCCCGGCGCGATCGTCAGCACGCGCACGCCGAACTGCGCTAGCTCGCGCGCGAGCGGAAGCGTCAGCGCGACGATCCCGCCTTTCGACGCCGAATACGCGGCTTGGCCGATCTGGCCTTCGAACGCCGCGATCGATGCCGTCATCACCACCACGCCGCGCTCGCCGTTCTCGAATGGCTCGAGCGCCGTGATCGCGCCGGCCGCGAGGCGCGTGACGTTGAACGTGCCGACCAGGTTCACGCGAATGACGCGCTCGAAGTCGGCGAGCGGCATCGGACCGTCGCGCCCGATCATCCTCCGCGGCGTCCCGATGCCGGCACAGTTCACCACGATGCGCGCAGCGCCGTGTCGCGCGCGCACGTGCTCGAGCGCCGCCGCCACGCCGTCTGAATCCGAGACGTCGCACGACGCGGCGAACCCGCCGACCTCCGCGGCGACCGCTTCGGCGCGCGCCACGTCGCGGTCGAGAATCCCGACTTTCGCGCCGAGCGCCGCCAGCCGGCGCGCCGTCGCCGCACCAAGCCCCGAAGCACCGCCGGTGACGATAGCCGCCTGTCCGTTGATCTTCATGCGCCCGCAGCTTCGGTCTACCGCAGGCGGTAACATCCGCTCGGGTCGACCTCGACGCGGCGGCCTCCGGCGACGACGCTGCGCACGACGTGGTCCCAGAACGTCAGCACGCAAACGACGACCGGCCGCAACTGCGCGAGCACGGCGCGCGCGCGAGCCGACACGGACAGCACGTCGCGCTGCCACGCCGGATGGTCGCGCGGCAGCGACGATACCCACTCCGCATCGACGTCCCCGGCCGGATTCGCTGCGACCGCGGGCACGAGCGCGGCGAGCGCCGGCGTCTCCGGTGCCGGAACCGGAGTTTGCGCTGCGTCCTTCATGCGCTTTGCTTCAGCGTCTCGCGGAGGTGCCGCATCGCGCGCAGATGCAGCTGCGAGACCCGCTGCGGTGAGATATGCATCGGCTCGGCGAGATCGCGCAGCCGCGTTTCGGCGAAGTAGCGCATCACCACCACGCGGCGCTCGCGCGGCGGCAGCGCCGCGATCGCGCGGTGGACGCGCTGGCGCTCCAACCGCAGCGCCACCACGTTTTGCGGATCGCCGGCGCGGTCGAGCGCGACCCGCTCGCCGTGCGGGAGCGGCGAGTCGAGCGAGAGCGCCGCGCGCCGGTGCGCCTCGATGCGCGCGCGCGCCAGCTTCGGGTCGTGGGCCTCCATCTCCGCGTGCGTCGGCAGCGTGCCGAGCTGTTGCGCGAGCGCATACCGCAGGCGGTCGGCGTTGCGGACCGTACGGCGCAGCCGCTCGTTCACCGGATCGTTCCGCCGCACGCCGTTGAGCACGGCGCCCATGATCACCTTGCGCGCGAAGTGGTAGAACGAGACGCCGCGCTCCGGATCGAACGCGTCGACGGCGCGGAGGAGGCCGACACAGCCTTCGCTGATCAGGTCGTCGAGCTCCGCATTCGGCACCAGGCGATGGATGCGGCGCGCGATGCTCCGCACCAGCGGCAGGAACCGCCGAATCTGCGCTTCGCGTTCGGCGCCGCTCATCGCGGTCTCCGCACGAACAGTTGGTCCGCGACGGCGCCGAGCGCAATCTCACCGACCGGGCCGAGTCCTTGCGCGAGCGGCTTGAGGATCTCGCGGAACAGCAGGGCGCTCATCACAGCGCGCGCGTCGGTTTGTGCCAGCGTGCGCCGCTCCTCGGCGCGTGGATCAGCCGCGGTGGAGGTTGTTGGCGATGCGCAGCATCTCATCCGCCGCCTGCACTCCCTTGGCGTTCGCCTCGTACGCGCGCTGCGCGCCGAGAATCTGCATCATCGCCTCGACGATCGACACGTTCGAGCGCTCCAGCATCCCGAACGCGATCGCCGGTCCGTCGTGCTTACCGGGCGCGAACAACCGCGCACGTCCCGACGCCTCCGTCGCCGCGAACAGCGTCGCCCCGAGCGGCCGCAGTGCTTCCGGCGCCGCGAACGACGCCAGCCGCATCTGCGCGATCACGCGCCCTTTCACAGCCGGCGTGTCGATCACGACACGCCCGTCGCGCTCGACCCGCGCCGCCAGTGCGTCGGCCGGGATGCGCACGCCGCTCAGCGCCCAGCCCGCGCTGTTGCGCAGCGTTCCGTCGCTCTCGCGCGCGAACTCGCCGTTGCGCGTGTACGCTCGGGCACCGCCGCGCTCGACGACGAAGAACCCGGGCCCGTCGATCGCGACGTCGAACGCGCCGCCGCTGCGCACCAGCTTGCCCTGCGCGAAGACCGCGTGCTTTCCGACCGCGATCGTGCCAAGGCCTAGCGTTCCGGCGCGCACGTCGGCGAACGTCGCCGCCGCGCCCTTGAAGCCGGCGACGTCGGCGTTCGCCAAGTTGTCGGCGACGATCTCCAGCTGCGTCTGCTGCGCCGCCATCCCGCTCGCCGCCGCGAACATCGCGCGGTTCATCGCGGGCCTCGAATCCGTTGCATGTTGTCCATGCCCGGATGCTAATGAGCCCGCGTGACCACCCCGTGCCGCGAATGCGGCCGCGATGTTACATCGTCTACTGCACGCGGGCTACGTCGTTCGCGGCTTTCTCGCGTGAGGCGTCGATCGCCAGCAGCGTTTTCTGCGCCGTTTCGAACGCGCGCTGCGCGGTGAGGATCGCCAACGTCTCGCCGATCGGGTTCACCGTGCTCGTCTCCAGCGCGCCGGCCAGGATCCGCGTGCCGTGCGGCAGCGGAATACGATCCACCACCCGGCCGCCCTCGCGCACCGTGCCCTCCGGCTCGATGCGCGCGTCCTCCGAGACGCGCAGCACCCCGCGCGTCCCGTGCAGCCGCCGGCCGCGGTCGTCCACCAAAAAACCGTCCCGGTCGCGCGCGAACGCCCCTTCTCGGGTGAGTCCCTCGCCGACCCGAAATGCACCCTCACCGAGCAAAGCCAGATCGAAGCGCCGGCCGGTCGTGCGCACGGCTCCTTGCTCATATGACTGCCGCTCGGAGACGGCCAGGCCGCCTTCGGTCAGCGCGACCCGGGCGAGCGCCTTGCGGAAGCCGTCGGTGGAGGCGTTGGCCAGGTTCTGCGTCGCTATCTCAAGCTGCGCGCGGGCGGCCCGCATCGCGCTCGCCATCCAGTGTTGTCCGTCCATGCGGGAATGATCGCCTGGGCGGGGTCGCCGGCCGGTGTCCGCGCTGCGTCCGGGAGCGACGGAATCGGCGGGCCCGGCGGCGTAATTCCGAACGATACCGGCGGAACCGTTTCCGCCCGTCGACGAGGATGCGGATGCAGATCGGGATCTTGGGCTCCGGCAACATCGGAGGGAATGCCGCGCGCGCGTTTGCGCAGGCCGGCCATCACGTGCGGATCGCCAACTCGCGCGGTCCGGAAACCCTGCAAAAGCTGGTCGACGAGATCGGGCCGAACGCCGAGGCCACCACGCCTCAGGAAGCGGTCGACGCCAGCGACGTCGTCCTGATCTCGGTTCCCTGGACCAAGCGCGAAGAGGCGCTCGGCGAGATCGAAGGCTGGGACGACAAGATCGTCATCGACGCGATGAACGCCTACACCGAGGACTTCGAGATCGACGACCTCGGCTCGAAGACCTCGACCGAGTTCACCCGGGCGCTGGTCCCGGGGGCGCGCGTCGTCAAGGCCTTCAACACGATGTTCTACAAGCGGCTCGCCGGCGAGGGGAAGCCGAACGGCGCGAAAGACCGCCTCGCGATGCCGGTCGCCTCGGACGATCCCGCCGCCAAGCGCGTCGTGATGGACCTGATCGACGAGATCGGCTTCGATCCGGTCGACAACGGCGACTTGGTCGAAGGCGGGCGCAAGCAGCAGCCCGGGTCGCCGATCTACAACCAGCCGATCGGGGCGAAGGAGATGCGCGACCAGCTCGCGCGTGCCTGAGCCTTCGAGAGCCTATTCGACCAGCTGGTGCGTCGGCGAACCGTTGTTGAGCGGAAGCTGCTCCAGCGCGTCCGTCTCGTCGGCCGCGGCGAGCGGCGCGCTCGGCGCCGCCCCCGCCGGCGGCACCGTCGTTTGCGCCGCGACGGCGGAAGTGAGCGGGGTGCGGTCCAGGATCGCAAGGTGCGACATCAGGAGCGAGCGCAGCTCGCTCTTCGCTTTTTCCGCGGTGTCTTGGTGGCGCTGCGCGTCGCGGCGCGCTTCGTCGATGCGGTCCCCCAGCGCGGCGATCTCGCGCTCGGCGGCGATCCGCGCTTCCTGCTTGACGAGGTCGGCCTCTTTGTGCGCGGCGGCTTTGACCTCGTCGGCGGTGCGCTGCGCGAGCAGCAGCGTCGACTGCAGCGAGTCCTCCATCGCCTTGAAGTGCGAGATCCGCTCGCGCAGGTCGGCGATCTCCCCTTGCAGCGCGGCACGCGCCTGGGCCTCGTCCTCGAGCGTCTCGATGATCTCGTCGAGGAACTCGTTGACCTCGTTGCGGTCATAGCCTTGCAGCGTCTTCTTGAACTCTTTGTGCTGGATGTCGACGATCGTGATTCTCGCCATCAGCGCAGATCCTTGATCCCCAGGATGCCGTCGTTGTCGAGCTGCTCTCGAACGCCGGCGGAGTTGACGTTGACGCCCGCCGGAACGACCAAGTAGATCGCCTCGGCGAGCTTCTGGATGCGGCCGTCGATCGTGTAGGCGACGCCCGAGGTGAAGTCGACGACGCGCTGCAGCAGATTGCGGTCCGCGCCCTGCACGTTGACGATCACCACTTGGCGCGCGCGCAGCGCGTCGGCGATCTCGGTGACGTCGCCGAACGAGCGCGGCGCGAACACCGCGACCGAGCCGCCGGCGCGCCGCGCGCCCTCGCCGATCGGGACGACGTTGCGCTTCGCGCCGACCTCGTCGGGCGCGTAGAGATCGTCCTCTTCCTCGTCGTGGATCGCGAACCACGAACCGATCCGGGCGAACATGCTCATGCCAGGCTCCTTTCCTTCGCGGGCCGCGCCCCGAAGATCGCCGTGCCCAGGCGCACCATCGTCGAGCCGTGGCGCACCGCGCGTTCCCAATCACCGGACATTCCCATCGAGAGCGTCGACCCGCCGACTCGCTCGAACGTTCGCCGCGCGGTCTCGAACGCGGCGTCGACGTCGCCCTCGAGCGGCCCGATCGCCATGACGCCCTCGACCGCCAGCCCTTCGTCGCGCAGGCGCGCGGCAAGGGCCGGCGCCTCGTGCGGCGCGGCTCCGAATCGTTCGGCCGGCGAGACGTTCACTTGCACGAGAACGCGCAGGCGGCGTCCGGCGTCGCGCGCCGCCTTGGCGAGCGCGAGCCCGGCCTCGACGCGGTCGACGCTCTGCACGAGGTCGAACAGCTCGACGATCGCCTTCGCCTTGTTCGTCTGCACGTGGCCGACGAAGTGCTTCGTGCAGCGCGGCAGGCCGGCGTACTTCCCGCGCGCTTCCTGGACGTAGTTCTCGCCGACGTCGCTCAGCCCGGCGGCGAGCGCCGCCAGAACCGCCTCGCGCGGCTGCGCTTTGGTCACCGCGAGGATCGCGACCGAACCGCGCTCGCGGCCCGCGGCGAGGGCGGCTTCGTCGACGCGCTCGCGCAGCGCCGCCACGCGCTCGGCAACCGTCCCGGTGGCGAGGAACATGGAACGGCCTCTTCGCCGCGCGGCGACGGAACCCCGCGCACCGCGAGCCGACGGCGTTTACGCCGGCGTGTCGGCCGTGCGCGCCTCGGTCCGGACGCCGCGCCGGTACGACCACCAAATGAGGAAGATGCCGACGAAGATCTGCACGATCGCGACGAACTGCCCGCCGTCGAGGTGGAAGACGGTGAAGCCCGGCTCGCGCCAGATCTCGGCGATCGAGCGCGTGATCCCGTAGATGGTGAACCACGTCCACGCGACGACGCCGTCGGGGGGGCGCATCCGGTAGACCAGCAAGATGATCGGAAGCGTCAGCAGGTCGAGGATCGCTTCGAAAATCTGCGAGGGGTAGCGGTAGTTGTCGCTGTACGCCGGAAACAGGATGCAGTACGGCCGGTCGGGATTGCACACTTTCCCCGGCAGCTCGTCGTTGATGAAGTTGACGAGGCGGGTGGTGAAGATGCCGATCGAGAGCAACGGCACGATCTCGTCGCCGAGCACCCCGAAGCTCAGCCCCGGGTGCTTGCGCAGGAACAGCGCGATCGCGACGATGACGCCGATCAGCGCGCCGTGGAACGCCATCCCGCCTTCCCAGATCGCGATGAACTTCAGCGGGTGCGCGAGGTAGTCGCCCAGGTTGTTGTGCGTGAAGAGGTCGGCGATCACGAAGCCGGTGCGCCCGCCGATCAGCACGCCGACCAGCGCGTAGACCAGAAAATCCTGGATCTGGTCGGTGGTCAGCCCGAGCCGGCGGCGGCCCGCCCGCCGGTTCATCCACAAGAACACGCAGATGAAGCCGAACAGGTACGAGAGCCCGTACCAGTGGATGCTGATCGGCCCCAGATGGACCGCGATCGGGTCGATGTGCGGATATTCGAACCAATGGGTCACCCGCCGTGGTTACGGCGCGCGGCCCGCGCAACCTACGCGCCGGTTGGAAGAGCCGCGGCAGGAGGCTCCTGCGGGACGAAACGCGCCACCGCGGCGTACTCCGGTCGGGTCTAGGGGCCCGTCGACCGACTCACTGGAGCATCGTGCACAACGTCAACATCCTCACCGCCTTCCTCGCCGGGCTCGTCTCGTTCGTCTCGCCGTGCGTCCTGCCGCTGATCCCGGCGTACCTTTCGTTCCTGACCGGCTCGAGCTTGGAGGAGCTGAAGGCGCAGTCGGACGCGGCGAGCCGCGCGCGGGTGATGCTGCACGCGCTGGCGTTCGTCGCCGGGTTCACCGTGGTGTTCATGCTGATCGGGCTCTCCGCGAGCGCGGTCGGCTCGGCGTTCGTGAACTACAAGGACTGGATCGCGCGGGTCGGCGGCGTCATCGTGATCGTCCTCGGGCTGAACATGATCGGCGTCTTCAAGATCCCGATGCTGATGATGGACAAACGGCTGCAGGTGCGCAGCGCGAACCGCTCGGTGCTGGCCTCATTCCTGGTCGGGATCGGCTTCGCGGCGGGCTGGTCGCCGTGCGTCGGCCCGATCCTCGCCGGGATCATCCTGCTCGCCTCGCAGGAACAGTACGCCTCGGCGACGTTCCTGCTCTTCGTCTACTCGATGGGGCTCGCGGTGCCGTTCCTGATCACCGCCGCGGCGATTACGCAGTCACTCGGCGCGCTGAACCGCGTGAAGCGCTACCTCGGCGCGATCGAGATCGGTGCGGGCGCGTTCCTGGTCGCGACCGGTCTGGTGCTGATCACCGGCAGCTTCGGGCGCGTGGCGGGCTTCTTCTACCAGTACGTCAAGCCGCCGAGCCTGTGAGATGTCCTCGATACCGAGCCCGGGCGATGAGATCTACGTCGACACGTCGCTCTATCTCTCGCACGGCGTCGACGACGTCCGCGGCGGGCGGGCGACCGTCGTCCGCGTGGAGACGGAGACGCTCGGCGGCCGGCCCGTGCCCTTCGTCGCCGTCGCCGAGCACCCCGGGTCGCTGTACAATTGGGAGCATCTCGCCGAAAAGCAAACGGAGCTGGCCGCACGGTTCGGCGAAGCACGCGCGCGGCCCGATCCCGACATGCGACCGCAGTTCAACGACGACATGATGACCGAACAAGAACGCGAAGCAACCTACGAACAGATCCCTCCGAGAGCCGGCTCGGCGCCGGCGAGCGCACGCGCAACGGCTCCGCTGGTGCTCGTAGCGCTCGTCGCGATCATCGTTTTTGCGCTCGACCGCTGGACGAAGTCGATCGTCCTGCAGTCGTTCCTGCCCGGCGAAAGCCGGCTAGTCGTCCCGCGCTTGCTGTGGTGGACGTACGTGCAGAACACGCACGGCGCGTTCGGGCTCTTCGGCAACTCACCGCTGATGCTGATCGTGCTGGCGCTGCTCGTGCTCGGCGTGTTCAGCTACGCCTTCCGCGACCAGATCCTCGTGCGGCACCGCGGCCCGGCCGACCGGCAGACGCAGCTGGTCCGCGTCGCGTTCGGGATGATCGTGGGCGGAGCGCTCGGCAACATCGTCGACCGCTTCCAGCACCAGTGGGTCGTCGACTTCATCGACTTCAAGCCGATCTGGGGCAACGTGTTCAACGTGGCCGACGCCTCGATCACCGTCGGCGTCGCGCTGCTGGTGATGGCCTCGCTGCGCCGCGAGAAGCCCGCCTGACGCACATCGTCGACGGCCCGCTTCCGCCGACGACGGATGCTATGTACGAAGTGATGCTTTAATTGCATCTTCGAATTCATCGACGTCGAGTGCTGGCCGTATCACTTTCAGAGGTAACACAAGATCACTCAGGAGCTGCGTGGTTCTGTACACTATGTCAGGATCAAAGCTCAGAATTCCAAGGGGAACTGGATAAGATTCCGTACTGCCGGTCGCGGGCACGTGCACCAGAACAGCAGCGACACGATCGGGAATCAGGAACACCTCAAGAGATTCGAGTCGCAGAACACGCGCCTGCGACATAGCGATGGAGTCAAACGCCTTATCGAGATGGCGTGGAGGCCGCTCGTGCGTTATCCCTACCGAGTTAACCCGGCGCAACGACTCTGTGCTGCTCACGGACTCTCGGACAGCATCGAGGCTCAGTGGAAGCCGCCGAGTCGCGCCCCATGAGGGCACTCCAGGAGGATGCCAGAAGAACAGTGGCGCAAGCGATTTCTCAGATCGTTGTACTGCATAATCAATCGATCGCTTAAGTCGCCCACCGTTGCGATCCGTAAAAAGCGTGCCGACTAACAGTATTGTGGGTCGATCCGCCCGTAAATCTCCAGCGCGTCGGATAGCTTCACGATAGAAACTGCCACGGCGAAACGCGCCATCTTTATAATAATCTGCCAACGCGTCCGGCGCTACACGCGCCAATTCTTGGAAAGCCACGTCGTCGTAACTCCCCGACGTAATTCTGCATGCTTTGAGGAAGGCGGCAGCACTCTCGACTACGTCCGTTCGATCATCGAGATCGTAACGGGTCCATTTCTCTGAGAGATCCGGTTCAACAATGCCCGGCAGACTGGCTTTAGCTCGAACTCGCACAGGCACTGGAGTCGCGTATCGATTTAGTGCGGTCACCGAGTCAACGGAATATAGCGATTGCTTCAACGGTGCATTCGTGGCTCGTCGCACAAGCGAGTCGAAGTGCCGGCGGAACGCCATTCGTACTGCGTGAGATGCATTGGCTACTCTGTCCGGCGAAGACGGAAGCTCTGGTAATGCCGCATCAAAAGGTGACAAACTTGAATATTCCGTCGGTGCCAATGCAATGAGGTCGAACCCATGTCGCTCGCTCCTACGTTCCACTTCGTAAATCTCTGGAGTATCGGATCCCGGCTTAAATAGCTCGCGCCCAGCTAAAGTAAGCCACAAGCTTCCTTCTCGACGCTCCAGGTAACCGAGCGCCTCGAGATCGCTAACAACGAAGGCGATTTCTGAGTCAGAAAAACCAAAATACGCGGCCGCTTCGCCCTCAGGAATTCCTTCAACACTGTGTACTAGCCGCATGAGAAATTCCGACGTCAACGAAACCTTGCCGAGGTCAGCTACCTTGTAAGTTATCGCGAAATTCCTGCAAGGCAATAGCACATCGATCACATCGATTTCGATTTCGCGCTCCTCGTCGCCTCGCGCAGGTTCGTGTCCTGATCTAGCGCGTGCACCATTCATCGGCGTCCTCTCCCAGTGTGGCGTCTCGGTACGTGCTTTTCGGCTGCTGAGCTGCGCGCAGCTCCCATGGCCGCCGCGTTTAGAACACGGGCGTTGCCAGCTGCTTGTTCAACTCGAAACGCCGCCGACACCGCATGCATCGGAGTACCGGACATCCATCGATCCATTGCGCCTATAATAACAAGCCGATCCATTGCCCTTGAGAGGGCGACATTGATTCTGTTTGGTCGGTCCATGAAACCTGGTCGTATAGTCGCAGCATCACGAGCAAAAGTACCTTCGCTGTTGTTGCGGACGAGCGAAAGTATGACGATTGCATTTTGCTTGCCCTGATAGCTGTCGACGGTGTCCACCTTACAATTCTCGCGGAGTCGGCTTGTAAGGCCAGAAGCGGGCAGGCGGCGGCGAATGAATTCCCGCTGTGCGGCGTAGGTGCAGATGATTCCAATAGGCTCTTGGAACCTGTCCTGCTCCTGAAGCCACGCATGAAAGGGCTCATGTGTGTCGAAGTCACGTAGAATTGCCATAACTGCATCGACCTCGCTCTCGTTGACTAGGCTTCGGCTGTCCGCGGCGGGGCGCTGAAAGCCTTCGGCGCCGAGAGCATCGGTCGCTACCCACACAAGAGGCGTCGACACGATCGGCGGCAGTACACTCGGCGGGATAACGGGCTCACCGCGCGCATGAGACAACTGGCCATTATAGAACGCCTGGGACACGACGCGACCGATCGCTGGCAGCATTCTATACTGCTGCAGCAACGTTTGGCCGGATGCCTTGCCGTACTTTGATTTAAACACGCGTTCGAAATCGCTCTTCAGGATTTCCCGCTTCGCTATTTGAGCCTGCCTTTCTACGGCCATAACAACGTCGGGCCGGTGGTGAGGTTCCAGCTGCAATTGGTCGCCGACCAAAACTATCCACCGACCTGATTGCATCGGAACGGCTAACTCACTCGCAGTGCAGCGTGCTGCTTCGTCGACAACGACCAAGTCAAAGCGATTCTGGGTAAGACCAAGCGAAGACCGGCCTAGCCCGACGCAGGTTCCCGCAACAATACGTCGTGTGCCAGCGAGAAACGACTCGAAGCTCCGCTGTCGAGTGCTGATACTTCCAAGCCAATCACGCGAGAGCTTCGCAACTGCGAGGAAACGAGCAATACGATCAGGACTTACGTCGTAGTCCCGCCCTATTTGTTCGAGCACATCCCGATACCATTGATCGTCACTCCAATCACGAGATTCAGGCGTGTTGACGCCGACTTTACCACACAGGTTTGCCAGCGTCGTACAGAGCGCCTCAGCGCGGCCCGCGAAATCACCCGAAGCGGCAGTCAGATGCTGCAAACGATCAACAACGGGACGAATCGTCGTCTCGGCAAAGGTAAGCCGCGTTATCAGTTCAGCGCCGAGGCCTAGGCGGGCTCCCACTTGTTCGAGGCGCTCGCGCAGTTCAGCCCTGAACTTATCCTTAAAGCTGGCCTCCACCCTGTCCGAGTGAAAGGGTCGGAGATCGCTGGAGATAGCGCCCTCCTGACCAACCCGGACAATGCTCGGCTCGTCCCGTTCCTGCCGGAAAAGCTGCATCACAGCCTCCGCGGCGTTATTGACTGCCTCATGCGACTGGCTCGCCAGCAGTACATTCCGCACTTGTACCGGATGCGAGCACATGATGGACGAGGCTCGCTATAAACTTCGTCTTTCCCGTTCCCGGCGGTCCTTGCAAGAGGGCAAGAGGACGAGTACTTAGCAATGCAATTAACGCGCGACTTTGATCTGAGTTCAGCCCGTACTCTTGCTTGATTGTCTCTTCAGCGGCCGCCGAAGCTTTTTCACTTAGATCACGGTGAGGATCCTTGCCAGTCGCCGGGCTAAAATAGTCCACGAGATCCGGTATAGCCGACTGTCTGGACAAGATGCGTGTAGTAGCTGTGTCGCGGCGCGAACGGCTGAAAGTTTCCATAAGACTCTTGAATCGCAACCGGTCGCCGTCGCGTACTAGTGGGCCCCTCGGACCGGGATACCCGCCTCGCCCCGAATTTTCTATCACGATCGCATGTGGCAGAGACGCTTCCACATCCAAGAGCCCGACTTCCGACCAGCCGCCGACGCCCTTCCTAGGGCGCTCCACGATAACTCGGTCGTGCCGCGCAAAATCAAATGCACCGCGCTCTAGGTCAAACGGTACGAGGTGACGCTTTCGGCTAGCGTTATATACGCTGTCATCCGCCGCTACGCCCTCGGTAAAGAGTTCCTGCTCAACATCAATAAGCGCTCTCCATAGCCGAGGGACGTCTACGATCTCTGCCGGTAAATCAGGCCCGTAAGCCGATTCGACGAGTTCGTCTTCCGCTTCGTCGTCATCAGGCGCCTCAGGGCTCTCGGCGTCTAGTACCTCCGACTGAACGCTGGCAGCAGCGTCATCGAACGAAAGTTCTGTCAGAATGAAATCGAGGGCAGAACAGTCAGCGATTGCTCCAATTGAAACCTCAACATCGCCCACAAAGCTGATCTGTTCATACTTGGCGACTCGGGCAATGTGTCCCTGATCAATAGACCACCGCCTTCCTCCGATAAACCGCCCGTCTCGCGCTGTAAGCTCGATCTCCTCCGACGCTCCACGAACGACAACGGCGCCGCCTTTGTTTATTCGTACGCTAAATTGCCCCTCGTCCGATAGCATCGGGCCTGGTGGCCCTTTGAGAAGCGTAATGTGGAAGCGCGGACGCGATTGTTCGGGGGGCCTTAGCTCCGTATCGAGCGCATCGAGAAGTGGAAGAAGTGTAGCGTTCTCCGGGGGTCCAACTCGGCAGACTTGGATCGCGGTCGCCAGTCGTGCAACTGCTGTTGCGCTGAGTGCCGACTTGAGGATGATTTCTTCAGCAATTTTGGTTATAGCAAATCGGTCGCGCTCGAAGCGTCCTCCACCGGTCGTTGGCGCATAAGCAGTCGTGACTATATCGCCCTCGTCGGCTGGCGCAAATTCAAGCATGTCAACGAGGATCGGAAGCGCCGGCTCGCTTTCGTCGCGTCGAATGATGATATTTGCCGGCTTGAGATCGCCGTGACTAACTCGGGACTCGTGCAAGTCGTTCACTGTGCCGGCGAGACGAGCGATAAACTGAAGCACCTCGCGTGCGCTCTCCCAATCCTGCGGCCTGTCTCGCAGTTCTTCCTCCAAAGTCTGTCCTTTTGCGAACTCTTGCACGAGGACCAGAGCATCGCCGAGAAATGCGCCACTAAGGAGGCGTGCGGTCCCAGCGGGTGGCGTCTGAATAAGGTCTTCCGCGCGCTCAAGAAAATTCAATATCCTGGGAGCCTCGAGCTTATCATCGCCCCAGCAAGACCGCCGCCAAAGTTTTACGATAACCGGAGTGCCGTCGAGGACGCTTTTCCAAAGTAGACCCCGATCCGAGCGACGTAACATTTCTTTAATCGGAAAAGCCTCCGTAACTTCGACTTGGTCGTGCCAGCGCCGGAAGCGTTGCAGCCGCATGAGAGTCGTCGCAACGTTCCCTCTCTTTTGGAGCGCCGAATTAAATGCTCCGAGGGCCTGCTCCGCGTCCGCATAGCGGTCAGCGACGTCCCATGAGAGCGCTCTTCTGAACCAGTCATGCAGCTCGCCGAACCGATCATCGCTATCGACATCGGCATTCCAGTCGGGTGGCGCTTCGGGGTTTGCCGAACTTGGAGGCACGCCAAACAGGATGCCATGGACAGTAACCCCCAAAAGGAAGACGTCACGGCGCTTATGGTCAGTTGCATCGCCAAAGTAGTCCTCGGGCAGCTTCCACCCGGCCGTGAGAAATTGGTATCGGTGTTCGCCAAGCGATTGTAACGTCGGATACGACGCGGCAAAAAGATGCGATATCTTAACGGTCGATGGCAACTCAAACCACACCGAGTGAGAACCAATATCCAAATGAGACGCATCGACGCCATGGAGCGCCGCAATTCTTTCAAGAAGCCCGCGCGCAAGCTCAATCCGGTTGCTGTCGCTAATACTGTCTTTTGTTTCAAGTCTTGCATCACGTAGCCGCTGGAGCTGACGGCGCTTCTCAAACACTTCCCAATAATTCACTCCTTTCTCGTGATCCGCATCCTTTGGCTGTAGTAGTGCGATGTCGAACTCCGGGTTTCGGTCCTTTAAGTAGGTGATTACCTCCCGCTCGCGCCCAGCAATTTCGCCTCGTCCTTGTTCAGTCTGAAAGCGAGTTTCAGCCTGTGAAAAGTCCCAAACGCGAAGCAGGCCGGGCGCTCGTCCTGGAGCATTCTC
Organism: Candidatus Eremiobacterota bacterium; assembly: GCA_019235885.1. GTDB lineage: Bacteria > Vulcanimicrobiota > Vulcanimicrobiia > Vulcanimicrobiales > Vulcanimicrobiaceae > Vulcanimicrobium. The sequence goes on from JAFAKB010000056.1 coordinate 68,400, forward strand.
CTCGACGTCATATTCGCGGTAAATGCTTCCATCATGACCGTGGCCACGGTGGACGTAGGTCGCATCGTCAGACTGAGCCCTATAATTCCCATACAGACGCTGACGCGGGCGAAATGGACCTGTTTGGACATTGAAAAATTCACCGAGCGCCTTCCGCCAGAAACCGCCGACTTCTGTTAGCGGCTCGTCGGTAGCCCACGGTACCACGCCAAGCATCGCATCGCGCGCCTGAGCGTTAGGGAGCTTACTTATGAAGTCGTCTACAGCAAATACAGAATTTCGTTCGTTTTGCGCGATGCCGGCGGTGTCTGCCTTTCCGGTAAGGAGGACTACACCCTGTACATATGGTAAGTTGATTCTTAGGCCACGACGTCCTTGCTTCTTCGCCTCTTCCTGTACGTGACGACGGAGTATTTCGGCGAGCTTTCGTGCGTTAGCACGCACCTTCTCTACGGGAGATTGACCAACATTGCGGTCGTTATGAAACCACATGCCTTGGTCGGTCTCAATCTTCCCATACCAATCTTTTAAGTCAACGAGGAGAATCCGGTCCGTGATAACCAGGAAGGCATCGTTTTCACGGCTCTCGCCTGCAGATAGATGCAGCTCAAGATTTGTGAAACCGTACCATTCACCCGGTAGAGTTCTGAGCTTATCGATCCCGGGGATCTCGCGCTGATGGATGCCGCGACCAGCGTTCTTAATTTTCACAGAATTGTAGCCTTACCCGAAGCACACGGTTTGCAGAACAGCGGCCCGCGCATACTGACCGCTCTTTCAAAGAAGGTTGCCCTGTCGGCTCGCTCAACATATCACGTTCAAACAGTCCTACAGTGAGCCCTGCCCAATTTGCGCTTGGCTGTGTAATTTAGTGCAGCAAAGTGGTTTCGAGTGGCCTTCTATTTCAGAGGTCCCAGTAGGCCGGGCTGGAAGGTTCCTGCCATATGTGTATTCGGGACCACGTTGGCTTTCCTGACGTTACGGGTCTTGGGATAACCGTAGAACTGGTATCCTGGCGTCGACACTTGAACATCACGCTCGGCTGTATAAGCTCCGAGACGTAGGCGGGACGCCTGCGTTTGATCCACATTGTTGGTTCACTCGAAGCCGGACTTCGGCTCGACGTGCTGCTCGCCAAGCTGACGGGATTCTCGCGCTCGCACGTCGCGGCCGCCCTGCGCGCCGGCGCGGCAACGGTGAACGGGGCGTCCGGAAAACCGAGTACGCTGCTTGAGCCGGGCGATCGCGTCGAGTACGCGATCGAACCGCCGCGCCCGCTCGCGGCCGAGCCGGAGGCGATTGCGCTCGACGTGGTCTACGAGGACGACGATCTGCTGGTCGTCGACAAGCCGGCCGGGATGGTGACGCATCCCGCGCACGGTGCGACCGACGGAACGCTGGTCAACGCGCTGCTCGCGCACGCCCCCGCGCTCCCCGGCGAGCGCGTGCGCGCGGGCTTGGTGCACCGGCTCGATCGCGACACCTCGGGCCTGCTGCTGGTGGCGAAGACGGACGAGGCATTGGGAACGCTCGGCCGCGCAATGCAGGCGCGCTACATCGAGCGCGAGTACCGCGGGATCGTCGCCGGCGTTCCCGACGATCCGCAAGGCACGATCCGCGGCGCGCTCGGCCGCGATCCGCTCAACCGCCTGAAGTACGCGATCCGCGCCGAAGGCAAGCCCGCGGTCACGCACTACGTGTTGCGCGAGAAGCTGGCCGGCGCCAGCGAATTGACGTTCACGCTGGAAACCGGGCGCACGCACCAGATTCGGGTGCACATGGCGGCGCTCGGGCACCCGGTGCTGAACGACCCGCTCTACGGCCGCAGCGACGCGCGGCTGCCGCTGCCGGGGCAGGCGCTGCACGCCTGGCGGCTGCGCTTCAAGCACCCGCGCACGCAGCAGATGATGTCGTTCGAAAGCGAGCCGCCGCCGGAGTATCTCGCGACGCTCGTGCTGCTGCGCGCGCCGTCCTGAGGACCTAGCTTGCGTTGCCAAGAGAGGCTTTGGAACGCGTGCTTCAGGAGGCTCTGCGACGGATTCGCTTCTAGAGAAGTATAGCGCTCAACGGGTATACATTGCTATAAAGCGCTAAAATCGTGTAGTCTTGCCTCGTGGACGAGGTGCAGAACCCGTACGTTCCGGGCGCCGGTACGCCGCCGCCGGCTCTGGCCGGCCGGGGCGACCTCTTGCGGACAGTCACCGTCATGCTCGGCCGGTTGCAGGCCGGCCGCTTTGCGAAGAGCCTCATTCCCACAGGCCTGCGCGGCGTCGGAAAAACGGTTCTGTTGAACCGGTTCGCCGACGAGGCGGAGCGTCTTGGGTTTATGACCACCACGATCGAGGCTACGGAGGGCGGTCAGCTCGCCCAGCATCTGATCAACCGGCTGCGAACGCTTCTTTTCAAGCTGGACCGCGGAAAGCAGGTGGGGCACGCCGCAAAAATGGCGTTTCGCGTTCTCAAGAGTTTCACGATGACGTTCGGAGCCGACGGCCTCAAGTTCGGGCTTGACGTCGATCCTGAAGTCGGAGCGGCTGATAGCGGCGACCTTGCCACGGACATGACAGACCTGTTTACGGCACTTGGGGAAGCAGCACGAGAAAACGGTACGGCGATTCTGATCGCTATCGACGAGGTTCAATATCTCAGCGAAACGGAGTTCTCCGCTCTTATCATGGCGGTGCATCGAGTATCCCAGAAACAACTTCCTATCGCTGTCGTGGGAACGGGGCTGCCGCAAATACCCGGGTTGGCCGGGGACGCCAAATCCTATTCCGAGCGGCTGTTCGAGTTCCCAATCGTCGGCGCGCTATCGGACGCCGATGCTCGTGAAGCGATTGTAAAGCCTGCACGCGAGCTCGGCGTAGAATATACCGAAGCAGCGCTGGCAGAAATGGTTGCGGTGACCGAAGGCTATCCGTATTTCATTCAAGAGTGGGCGTACCGGGTTTGGAACCATGCCGCTTCATCGCCGATCCAGGTTGGCGACGTAACGTCGATCAAAGGCTTCGTGCTTCAGAAGCTTGACGAGAGCTTTTTCCGGGTTCGCTTTAACCGTCTTACGGAACAAGAAAAACTCTATCTCAGAGGAATGGCAGACCTTCCGCTGGGCCCGAAGAAATCCGCGGACGTTGCTAAAGCGCTCGGCCGCCAACTGAACTCGGTCGGCCCGTTGCGTGATGGTCTGATCAAGAAAGGGATGATCTACAGCCCGAAGCATGGTGAGGTCGCCTTCACCGTTCCGCTGTTCGATGATTTCATGCGCCGGGCGATGCCGGAGTACAGTCAGAAAGGCCAACTTTCCGGTCGCGGAACACCGCGCGCGCCGAAGGCATCGCGGTCAACTGATGTAGCGAGATCGTGAGCGGCGCCTTCACGCTGCACGCGACTTCCGGCGGCGCGCGGCGCGGGACGCTGCTCACCGCGCACGGCGAGGTGGCGACGCCGTGCTTCATGCCGGTCGGAACGCTCGCCGACGTGAAGCTGCTCGAGCCGCAGGACCTGCGCGAGATCGGCTCGCGCATCGTGCTCGCGAACACCTATCACCTGTGGCTGCGGCCCGGCCGCGAGACGCTGGTCGCCGCTGGCGGGATCCACCGCTTCATGGCGTGGGACGGCCCGGTGCTGACCGACTCCGGCGGCTACCAAGTCTTCAGCCTGGAGTCGCGGCGCGAGCTCGACGACGAGGGCGTGACGTTCCGCTCGCACCTCGACGGCGGCGCGCACCGCTTCACGCCCGAAAGCGTCGTCGCGTTTCAAGAAGATCTCGCGGTCGACGTGGCGATGGTGCTCGACCAGTGCGTGAAGCTGCCCTCGCCGCACGAGGAGCTCGAACGCGCCGTCGCGCGCACGACGGCATGGGCGGAGCGCAGCGCCGCCGCGTGGCGGCGCGGCCCGACGCTGCTGTTCGGGATCGTGCAGGGCGGGCTCGACGAGAGCTTGCGCGCCCGCAGCGCGTCGGAGCTGGTCGCGCTGGACCTTCCAGGCTACGCGATCGGCGGGCTTTCGGTCGGCGAGTCGCGCGCCGAGATGGATCGGGTCGCGCGCTTCACCGCGGCGCTGTTGCCGGCGCACAAGCCGCGCTACCTGATGGGCGTCGGGACGGTGCGCGATCTGATCGCGGGGATCGAGGGCGGGATCGACTTGTTCGACTGCGTGTACCCGACGCGCAGCGGCCGGCACGGCCGCGTGCTGACGCGCGCAGGCGCCGAGTACAACGTGCGCAACGCCGCGAACGTGCGCGACTTCGGGCCGGTCGACCCCGGCTGCGACTGCCGCATCTGTGCCACGTACAGCAGGGCGTACCTCTCGCATCTATTTCGTTCCGGCGAGACGCTCGCGCAGCGGCTGCTCTCGTATCACAACGTCGCGGCGCTGACCGGTCTGGTCCGTGCGGCGCGCGCCGCGATCGAGGAGGGTCGCTGGGCGGCGTTTCGTGACGCGCTTCCGGCGACGAAGGCCCCGGACGAGGCGGCCGAAAAGGAGCCGACGTGAGGAACGGGCTCCGGCGCATCGCCGCCATGACGACTGCGCTTTTTGTTTCTGCGACGGCCTTCGCATGCGCGGATCCGCTCGACACGTCGTTCGCGCTGACCGTCAACCCGCTGACCGGCCAGCACGAAGTCAACGGCAACCATGCCGACAAGCTGACGTTCGCGCCGCTTCCGCTCGGCGAGCTGATCGTGCGGCGCGGTCCGGACGCCGTACGCATCGAAGGACTGCCGCCCGTCTCGTTCCGGTACAACGCGAGCGGCGACGGCGCGCAGTCCACGCAGCTCTCGATCATCAACGCGACGTATCGGCGCGCGTTCGCCGGCGGCTGGTTCGCCGGCGTCGGCCAAACGATCTACAACCAGTTCACCACGTACGTCCCGGTGAACGGAACGTTCAACTACGTGCGCGGTCCGCAGACGATTTTGATCTACGGTTCGGAGGCGCAGTACTCGCGCGTCACCGGGCTGCGCTGGGAAGCCGGCCGCACCGTCGAGCGCGGGCGCGACCGCGCGGAGTTTTGGATCGCGGTGAATCCCAAGATGCGCGGCATCCAGTACACGGAGATTCCGTCGCACGGCCTGTGCTTCGTGAGGTTCGTCGGCGGCGTGGCCCAGGGACCGGCGTGTAATACGGTGGTGAGCACGTTCTCCGACCCCGAAAACGCTTCGCAGCTCGACCTCACCGCCCGCGTCGCCCACCGCATCGCCAAGCACGCCGAGCTGCTCTACGGTGTGCGCTACCTGAACTACACGGCCCACTACGACGACTTCCCCGGCCAGCTCGCCGACCGCAACGTCGGGTTCGCGCCGCTCCTGGGGCTTCGCGTCAAACTGTAAAGCCGTCGTCTCTCAACGGCCGGCGCTGCGCGATTCGGCCGGCAGTTCACGTTCGGCGTGAAAGCCATAGGATGATAACGCGGCGCGCAGTGCCTGCTCGACGTGCTCGTTGGGCATGCGATTCTTGCGCGCGAGCATTTCGACCGAGTCGCCGACGAGAAAGTCGAGCAGAACGATCAGCGGATCGAGTTCCATGTTGCACCCGAACGATCGGCCCGATTCCAGCCGGTCACTAACCGCGAAAGGGAAACGACCGCCGGGCACGACTCGCTAGTGTTCCTAGGCAAGCCATGAGCCCGGCGGTCGACGGCCTGCGCGCGACGGGCTCGGTCTCGGCAAGCAGGACGTCGGCGATCAAGCGGTACTTGGGAGCGCGAGCTGACCCCTACATGATGATGGGCGGAACACTGGGGGCGACGATGGCAGAAGGTCCCGAAATTGATGCGCGCACGGCAATACCTCAGCAAAGTGCTAGTGGAAACCACCGCACGATACCTTCGATAGCACACCGATACTAACCGAGAGTTAGGTAGATGCTCCGCCGAGCCTTATGCGCAAACGGTTATGCGCTAACGCATAATCATAGGAGCCCCAGCTGGCGAGCCCGAGACAACGCCTCGAGTCGCCCGTGGACCTCCAGTTTTGAGCCGATGTTGCGGAGGTGCGTACGAACGGTATGGGGACTCCGGTCGAGCTGTGCCGCGATCTGCGGCGCGCTCCGTCCCAGGCCGACCAGTTTGAGGATTTCGACCTCCGTCGTCGTGAGCGGCCCAACAAAGGGGCGTGAGCGCAGCGCTTCGATCGCCGCCACGATGGCGCGGCCGTAGCCTCGTACCGTCTGGGAGAGCGCATCCACCCGACCGGTGAGCGGAAGCTTCGCCAGCGAGGCAGTCACCGGATCCTCCTGGAGGAACCGCGCCTCAGCGGCTCTGCGGCCTCGGACGAAATCTCCGACCAACTCTCCGGCTGCGGAGGCGATGGCGCGCGCGAGCCGGCGGTATCGCAGTTCGTGAGCAGGCAGGTGTCTCACCGGGCGCGCGGAGGTTGAAATCGCTTGGCGGCTGAAACGCCGCGCCGCGTCATCGTCGGTGAGCGCAATCGCGTTCAATGCCAGCAAGGACCGGCACAGAGCCCGCTCACCGTCCGTCCGGCCTATGGTGTCTTTGAGGACCGTCAGCACGTTTCTCGACGTGGCGAAGTCGCGACACCAGATGAGGCGCAACGCGTCCGCAATTCCCGCGGCGAACCGCTCGCGGTACTGCTCGGGCAAAGGATGCGAGTTGAGCACGATGCAAGCCCGCGTCATCGCTTCGTCCTCACCACGCTCGGCAGCCAGTTCGTATACCGCAACGCGCCCGGCCGCGCGGAGCGACACGTCCCCGCCTGCGGCACCTTCCCGGGCGAGTTCCGAAGCATGGTGCCAGGCTGACTCGGCATCGCCGGTACACGCGTGGTGAACGACGTAGGCGACGGAGTGAAACATCGCAGCGGCGCGAGCGGAGCCGAGCAGCCGCGACAATCGGATTCCCCCGGCAACTTCTTCCAGCGCCGTCGCCGATTCGCTACGGTAATATGCCGCGCTGGCCAGTCGATGGTGAAGTCGTAGGCGCATGACGTCGTCGTTGACGTTCGCCAGCGCTTCGGTAACAGCCGCTGAACGGTGGGCCGACGGCTCGACGGCGCCGTTTGCAGCGTCCACCACCGCCTGCAATGCGATGCGCCCGAGCGCGAGTGCCGGGGACGAGGTCGTCCCGAGCAGCGACGCCGCGCGTGTGAAGAGATTCCGCGACATCAGCAAAGGCGCCAGAATGTCGATCACGTATGGTCGCTCGGCCTCGCTCGCGATCTCGGCCGCTCGGCGCAACGTCGATTCGGCGCGAAGGACGTCGCCTTCGCACTGCCACGCGGTCGCCGCAAGCATCAGCCCACCGACGCTAGTACGATCGTACCGCTTTAGGGCCTTCTTTATTTCGTCATAAGAAGCCAGCGCGCAGGTGTAGAACGCTGCGGACGTGGTCGACGTCGTCCCGGCATGTTCAGACCCATCTGCGCAACCCGCATCGCGTAGAGCCATAGTAGTCAATCTTATTCCATAGAATTCTATTGCGCTCCTCGCAATACCATACTATCGGATTTTACCTGTATGCTACGGCAATGTCCGGTACGCTGGGCGAGCGCATCAGGGAAGCGCGGGTGGCCAAAGGGCTTTCCGTCGGTCAGCTTTCGCAGCGTATCGGCATTACGGAAGACGCCCTTCGCAAGATCGAGTCCGGCAATACGCAACAGCCGGCCTTTGTCGTCGGGCTCAGAATAGCCGCCGAGGTCACCGTCAATCCTTTTTTCCTCGGCTTCGGCGACGTGAGCTACAAGACCGAGGAGAGTCATCGGACGGTAGTCGAACAACGTTTCGCGGCAGTGGCGTTTCAGGAGCTGGAGCGTCTTTTAATGCAAATAAGCGCTCTATGTCGGCTCGCGAATAGCTTGGAAGACCAAGCTCGCGGCGTGCTGCAGCGCATAGCTCAAGGATCGCCATAAGAGATTCGTCGCCCGGCCCGATCAGACCGGAGACGCCCTGCGGAAACGGGAACGCCACTCCGGAATCCTACGTGGCCGGTATGCCACCATCATGGCATCGTGCGGCGGCGGTGACGACCCGGAACATGCTGGTCGGCCAGCCGCGACTCGGTCAGGTTTCGAGGTCGCGGACGATCGCGGCGCACGGCCCGCACAGCGCCGGATGTTCTGGGTCGGTGCCGAGCGGAAGGTACTTCCAGCAGCGCTGGCATTTTTCGCCGCCGGCCGGGACGACGACGACGGTCGCCGCGCCGTTCGCCGATGGATTGAAGCCGCGCAGCGACGAGACGACCAGCGCTTCGCGCAAGCCGTCGCCGAGCGCCACCAGCCGGTCGTAGAGCGCGCCCGGCACCTCGACCTTCGCGTCCAGCTGAAAGTCGCGCACGCCTTCGCTCGCGGCGACCTGCGCGCGCAGCTCCTTCAACAGCGCCCACGCCGCCAACGCCTCTTCCTCGGTGGGCTCCGGTCGTGGAAACGACAGGTCGAACACCGACTCGTTCTCGCCGCGCAGCTCCGCCGGCAGATGTTGCCACGCCTCCTCCGCGGTGAACGAGAGGATCGGCGCGAGCAGCACCGCCATCGTGCGGAAAATTTCGAGCAGCGCCGATTGCCCGCTGCGGCGGCGCCTCGAGTCCGCCGCCGAAGTGTAGAGCGGTTCTTTCAGCACGTCGACGTAGAACGCCGAGAGGTCTTCCTTGTCGAACTGCTGGATCGCGACGTACGCCGCGTGCAGATCGAAGCGCAGGTAGTGCTCGCGCACGTCGCGCGCGAACGCGTCGAGCGCGATCAGTGCCAGCCGGTCGATCGGCTCCATCCGCTCGCGCGGGACGATCCCCTCCGGCGTGAGGCCGTCGAGCGCGCCGAGGAACCAGCGCAGCCGGTAGCGCAGGTTCTTGTAGACGTTGGCGACGTTTTCGAGCAGCTGCGCGCCGAGCCGCATGTCGCCGGTGAACTCGCTCGAGGCGACCCACAGCCGCAGCACGTCGGCGCCGTACTTGCCGATCGCCTCGTCGGCGCCGATGTAGTTGCCGGCCGACTTGTGCATCGCGTGGCCGTGCTGGTCAACGACCCACCCGTGCGAGATCACCTCCCGGTACGGCGCGATGTCGCGCACCGCGATCGAGGTGACGAGGTTCGAGCGGAACCAGCCGCGGTACTGGTCACCGCCTTCGAGGTATGCGTCGGCCGGGAACTTCATCCCGCGCTCGACCAGCACGCCGCGCCAGGTGACGCCGGACTCGAACCAGATGTCGACGATGTTGCGCTCTTTCTCGAACGCTCGTCCGCCGCACCGCGGGCACGTCAGCCCCGGCGGCGCGAACGCTTCGAGCGGCTCGGTCCACCACAGATCCGACGCGTTTCCTTCATCGAACGAGCGCGCGCGCATCGCCTGAGCGAAGTTCCGCGCCAGCGCCGCGTCGAGCAGCGACTCGTTGCACGCGGTGCAGACGACGGCCGGGATCGGCGTCCCCCACACGCGCTGGCGCGAGACGCACCACTCCGGATGGTTGCCGATCATCTGCGACATCCGCGTCTCGCCCCATGCCGGCAGCCAGCTCACGTCGTGCACCGCGAGCTCCGCGCGCCGGCGCAAGTCGTTGCGGTCCATCCCGATGAACCACTGCGCGGTGGCGCGGAAGATCACCGGGCTCTTGCAGCGCCAGCAGTGCGGGTAGGTGTGCTCGTACGACTCCGCCGACACGAGCGCGCCCGACGCGCGCAGGTCTTCGACGATCCGCTCGTTCGCCTTGAAGATGTGCAGCCCGGCGTACGGTCCGGCTTCGGCGGTGAACCGGCCCGCGCCGTCGACGGGGTTGATGACCGGCAAACCATAGCGCGCGCCGGTCTCGAAGTCGTCGGCGCCGTGTCCCGGCGCCGTGTGGACCGCACCCGTACCGGTGTCGAGCTCGACGTACTCCGCGTTGACGATCACCGAGTCGCGGTCGAGGAACGGATGCCGTACGGCGAGCCAGTCCAGTGCGCTGCCCTGCACCTCGCCGCGCAATCCGGCGATGGGCCGTCCTTCGACAGGCGCGGGATGACCGGGCTCAGGATGACCGCTGAACCGCTTCAGCACGTCGGCGGCAAGCTTTTCGGCGAGGATGACGTCCTCGCCGGCGATGCGGTACACGCCGTACGTCGCATCGGGCTTCAGCGCGACGGCGGCGTTCGCCGGGAGCGTCCACGGCGTCGTCGTCCAGATCACGACCGAGAGCGGCGCTCCGTCGTCGTCGAGCCCGAACTTCTCCAGCAGTGCTTTGCGCTGTTCGCCGGTCGCGCGGAAGCGGACGTAGATCGAGGGTGAGACGTGGTCCTTGTACTCGATCTCGGCTTCGGCGAGGGCGGTCTCGTCGACGACGCACCACAGCGTCGAGCGCAAGCCCTTGTAGAGGTAGTCGGCGTCGATCAGGTCGGCGAGCGTCTCCACGATCGTGGCCTCGAAGGTCGGCGCGATCGTCATGTACGGATCGTCGAAGCGGCCGAACGTTCCCATCCGCCGCATCTGCTCGCGCTGGCGGTTCGTCCAGTACAGCGCGCGCTCGCGGCAGGCGTGGCGCAGCACGATCGGGTCGGCGCTGCGGAAGTCGAGCTTCAGGTGCTGGAGCGTCTCGCGCTCGATCGGCAGCCCGTGCATGTCCCAGCCCGGGACGAAATCCGAGTACTCCCCGTCGAGCAGGTGAATCTTCACCAGCGCGTCCTTCAGGACGCGGTTGAGGAACGTCCCCATGTGGAGGTCGTTGTTCGCGTACGGCGGGCCGTCGTGCAGCACGTACGGCGCGCCCCCGCGCACGCGGTTCCGCTCGAGCCGCTTGCGATACACGTCGTGCTGAGTCCACCAACGAACCCGCTCCGGCTCGCGCTTCGGCAGCTCGGCCCGCATCGGAAAGCCGGTCTTGGGCAGGTTCAGCGTGGAACGGTAGTCGCGGTCGACGGTTTCGGGCATCGGAACGGCCGCATTTCGTCCACCGGGGTCCCGCGGCCCTTGCGAAACGCGGAGTAACCAGGGGATTCGCGACTTGCAATGAGACGAGGCGCGATCCTATCGACGGGAGTACCGTCGCGGGACGATTTTCTTTTTGCTGCAGCTACGCCGGTGCGACTGCTTCGGTGTCGGAATGCGCTGGGCGGGTGGCGCGTTCTTGGGACCAGCCTTGGCGGAGCAGGAAGGCGCCGAGGATCGCGTACCAGCCGTACACGATGTCGTGCGTCGCGGCGACGACCAGCACGCCGGCCGCGACGAACAGCAGCGCGAAGACGATGCCGACGCGCGAAGCGGCGTTCGTCGCGGCGTCGCGGTCGCGCGAGCGGCGCCACAACAGCGCGCGCAGCACGCGGCCGCCGTCCATCGGATAGGCCGGGATCGCGTTGAACAGCGCGAGCACGCCGTTCGCGAGCACCACGTACGTCCCGAGCAGGCCGACCGCTTCGCGCAGCGCGCCGGGCGCGCCGAGCCGGTCGACGAGCATGACGGGCAGCAGGCCGGCGAGCGCGAGCGCGGCGCTGAACAGCGGACCGGCGGCCGCGATCAGCGCGTCGGCCTTCGGCGAAGCGGGCTCGCGCTCGAGCGTCGCGACGCCGCCGAACAAGAACAGCGTGATGGCGTCGGTGCGCACGCCGAAGCGGCGGGCGACCAGCGCGTGCGCGAGCTCGTGCGCGACGAGGCTGGCGAAGAGCGCGAGGGCGCAGACCGCGCCGAGCGCGTACGCCTGCGGCGGCGGGAGCATCCCCAAGCCGCGCGCGAGCGCAACCGTCATGAACGCGTAAACGGCGAGCCACGAAACGTGCACGCCTACGCGTATGTCGAACAGACGACCGAGTGTGAGGGTCTGTTGCGCCACCGTGACGCAGCCGTTCGCGCGTCGGGCCGCTTCAGCCTTCGGCCGAACCCCGCGCGTTCGCGCCGCGCGCGCTGCGCCCGGCCACCAGCTCGTTCAGCGCGTCGAAGTTGCGCTCGGCGAGCTGCTCGATCTCGGAACGAACCGCGCGCAGATGCGCTGCCAGCTCCGCGCGCCGCGCCCACGCCTCGTCGACGCGCCGCGCGAGCTCGTCGGCCGGCGGGAGCGGCTCGCCGGGGACGAACAGCGGTCCGGCGGGATACCGCAGATCCTCGAGCAGCGCGCTGACCTTCGGATCGTACGGCAGCGCCAGGAACGGAACGCCGAGCCGCGCCGCGATGATCAGCGCGTGCAGCCGCATCCCGATCACCAGCGACGCGCGGCCGATGACCTGCGCGGCTTGGCCGAGTGGATAGTCGGGGAGCAGCACCGGGGTCGACGCGCAGCGGCGGATGATCGTCGTCGAGACCTCGGCATCGGGTGGTCCGCCGAGCGGGAGAAACGCGACGCGCGCACCGTGCTCGCCGGCAAGGCGGTCGGCAATCCCGGCGAGCGCCTGCGCCGTCGCTTCCGCGCCGTGCCACTTGCGGACCGAGACGACGACCAGCGGCGTCCCGTCGTCTTCGAGCCCTTCCGCGGCGAGGTCGAGCGGCGCGCCGCCGGGCTCGAACAGAAACACCGGGTCGGCCGTTCGCTCGTCCGGCACGCCGGGGAGCAGCG